>NZ_CAMZMW010000001.1:0-284198 GCF_947311865.1 Paracoccus sp. PARArs4
GAGGGTCTTTCTGTCCGCCGTCGCTCTCGCCGCAACTGTCATCTTCTGGCTTTGAAAATTAACGAGTCTGGAGCCTAAGATGCAGCGAGTTTACAGCTGCGCGCCCTGATGAAGTCAGCCGGCGGTCGGGTCCCTATCAATGGCGCGCGCTCGGAGGCGCTCCGGTCCGAACTGGGTGTCCAATTCCGCTGTGTTACCGTCGCTTTGCCATCACCTCACGACTCGCTCCTCACCATCTCAAAGCCTTGCCGGTCCGATACCGGCGCGGCTTGTCTCTTACATTTCAGGCTGGGGTGGCTCGGTAACTGCCGCCACGGGCAATCAGCGCCCAGATTGTTCGGGCCATGCGGTTGGCTAGCGCTACGGCGACCACTTTCACCGGCTTGCGGACAAGCATTCGGTCGAGCCAATCAGATGTCTGTCCTGACAAACCCTCTCGACACCCTCGCCGCGCGCTGATCTGGGCCATGGTGCCGAGGTAGAGTAGCCTGCGCAGGTATCGACTACCGGCTTTGGATATCCGTCCGAGCTTTTCCTTCCGGCCGCTGGAATGTGCTCGCGGCGTGAGGCCGACCCGCCCCATTCCATGTCATTCATCTGAAACTGCCCCGCCTCGTGTCCTGTCCGCACGAGCAGAGAAACGAAAAAGCGGCCCGAGGTGTCACCCCCTTGGCCGCTTGCCCACTTCTCCCAGCATGCAAACCTTCTACCCAAGGTCGTTCGCAAAGTCAATTACTATCGCATTGGTTGTGCGCAACAGGCGAACATATTAAGCTATTTCAACGACTTGACCGCGCAACACCCGTTGCACGGATCGCGCAACGCGGGACGCTTCAGCCCCGCGCAGCGTCGATGAAGGCACGAATCCGGTCGGGATCCTTCACCCCCGGCGCAGATTCCACGCCCGAGCTGACATCGACGACCGGCGCACCGGTCAGGCGCACGGCCTCGGCAACGTTGTCCGGCGTCAGGCCGCCCGCAAGCATCCAAGGGCGCAGCCAGCGCCGCCCCACGAGCAGGCGCCAGTCGAAGGCCAGACCGTTGCCACCCGGCAGCACGGCATCCCTCGGGGCCTTCGCATCGACCAGCAGCATGTCGGCCACCAGCCCGTATTCGGTCAATTGGCCCAGATCGTCGGGACCGGAAACGCCGATGGCCTTCATGACCGGCAGCCCCGTCAGGGCGCGCACTTCGGACACCCGTTCGGGGCTCTCCTTGCCATGCAGCTGGATGATGTCCAGGGGGGCCTTGTCCAGCACCTCGGTCAGCAGCGCATCGTCGGGGTTCACGAACAGCCCCACGCGGGCCACGCCCACCGGAACCTCGGTGACCAGCTGCGCAGCCTCGTCGGGCGTTACCGCTCTCGGGGATTTCGGAAAGAAGACGAAGCCCACGTAACGCGCGCCCGCCTCGATCGCGGCAGCAAGCTGCGCCATGTCGCGCAGCCCGCAGATCTTCACATCGGCCATGGGATCAGCGTGCAGGCAGGCTGGCGCGCGATTTCGGCGCCGAGGGCGCATCGAGGATGGCGACCACGTCGTCCTTGGGCGCCTTGTGACGCTCGCGCAGGTGGTCCATCTCGGATTCCAGGCGGTTGACCTGTGCATTGCCGCGCTTGGCCGCACGGCGGAAATGCGCCTCGCGCAGCCACTCCCAGACCAGGCCCGCCAGCATCCCAAGCGCGAACGCGACGAAGATGATCAGGAACAGCGGCAGTTCCAGCGACCACGTCCCGCCAAGAAAACGACCCATATCGGCCGGAAAGGCCTTGAGAACCACGGCCTGCCGGTTCGCCAGGGCGACGGCCACAAGCACCAGCGCCAGCGCGGCGACAAAGATCAGTCGGATGAAACGCATATGGCCCTTCCCTTCACAGCCTTGGGGCCGGATCGGCCCGGAAACGTTCTACGACGATCACGCCTCGTCGTTCAACCGATCCCGCAGCAGCTTGCCGGTCTTGAAGAAGGGAACGTGCTTCTCGTCGACATCGACGGATTCGCCGGTGCGCGGATTGCGCCCCAGGCGGGCATCCCGCTTCTTGACCGAGAACGCGCCGAAGCCGCGCAGCTCGACCCGGTCGCCGCGCGACATGGCGTCGATGATCTCCTCGAAGACCGTGTTGACGATCCGCTCGACGTCTCGGCGGAACAGATGCGGGTTCTCGTCTGCGATCATCTGGATCAGTTCGGACCGGATCATGCTTCCCTCCAATGGACCACGTGGCAATCAACGCGCGATGCAAATCGGTGGTTCACAGCGTTGCCAGCTTTACCCCCACCGCGCAAGGCGCTTGACGCACAACCCTTCGATTCGGCAAGAAAAAGCCCGCCCCGCGTGATGCGGGGCGGGCAATGTGCAGGTGCTGAACCCGAAGGGATCAGTTGCCGCGGTTCAGCGCGGCGCCCAGGATGTCGCCCAGCGAAGCGCCCGAATCCGAGCTGCCGTACTGTTCGATGGCGTCCTTTTCCTCGGCGATCTCGCGTGCCTTGATCGACAGGCCCAGACGACGGGTCTTGGTGTCGATGTTGGTGACGCGCGCATCGACCTTGTCGCCGACCTGGAAGCGCTCGGGGCGCTGGTCCTGACGGTCGCGTGCCAGATCCGAACGGCGGATGAACGACTTGACGCCGTTGTATTCCACCTCGACGCCGCCGTCTTCGATGGCGGTGACTTCGACGGTCACGATGGTGCCACGCTTCACGCCGTCAACGGCTTCGGCCATGCCTTCGTTTTCCAGCGACTTGATCGAGAGCGAGATGCGCTCCTTCTCGACGTCGACATCCTGAACGACTGCCTTGACGACGTCGCCCTTGCGGAAGTCCTGGATCGCGTCTTCGCCGCGGGTGTCCCAGCTGATGTCCGACAGGTGAACCATGCCGTCGATATCGCCTTCGAGGCCGACGAACAGACCGAACTCGGTGATGTTCTTGACTTCCCCTTCGATGACGGTGCCCGACGGATGGGTCTCCGAGAAGACTTCCCACGGGTTGCGCATGGTCTGCTTCAGACCCAGCGAGACGCGGCGCTTGGCTTCGTCGATCTCCAGGACCATGACGTCGACTTCCTGCGAGGTCGAGACGATCTTGCCCGGGTGGACGTTCTTCTTGGTCCAGCTCATCTCCGAGACGTGGACCAGGCCTTCGACACCGGCTTCCAGCTCGACGAACGCACCGTAGTCGGTGATGTTCGTGACGCGGCCCTGGTGGACCGAACCGATCGGGAACTTCGATGCGACGGTATCCCACGGATCGGCCTGGAGCTGCTTCATGCCCAGGCTGATGCGGTGGCTTTCCTTGTTGATCTTGATGACCTGAACCTCGACCGTCTCGCCGATCGACAGGATCTCGGACGGGTGGTTCACGCGGCGCCACGCCATGTCGGTGACGTGCAGCAGGCCGTCAACACCGCCCAGATCGACGAAGGCGCCGTATTCGGTGATGTTCTTGACAACGCCCTTGACGGTCTGGCCTTCCGACAGGTTGGCGATGACCTCGGCGCGCTGCTCGGCGCGGCTCTCTTCCAGGATCGCACGGCGCGAGACGACGATGTTGCCCCGGCGGCGGTCCATCTTCAGGATCTGGAACGGCTGCTTCAGACCCATCAGCGGGCCGGCGTCGCGCACGGGACGGACGTCAACCTGCGAACCGGGCAGGAACGCGACAGCGCCACCCAGATCGACGGTGAAGCCACCCTTGACGCGGCCGAAGATCGCGCCTTCGACGCGCTGCTCGTCGGCATATGCCTTTTCCAGACGGTCCCAGGCTTCCTCGCGGCGTGCCTTCTCGCGGCTGATCGAAGCTTCGCCACGGGCGTTCTCGACGCGGTCCAGATAGACCTCGACTTCGTCGCCGACGCTCAGGTTGGCTTCTTCGCCGGGATTTGCGAATTCTTTCAGATCGACGCGGCCTTCCATCTTGTAGCCGACGTCGATGATGGCCTGGCCCGCCTCGATGGCGATGACACGGCCCTTGACAACCGAACCTTCGTCCGGAGTGTCGATTTCGAGGCTTTCATTCAGGAGGGCCTCGAATTCCTCCATGGTCGCTTTAGCGCACATGCGTTTACAGTTTCCTTTACGTCCGTTTGACTGGCCTGACGGTTGGCTCCGCCGGTCTGTAGCGCCCCCCGTGGCAACGACAAAGGGTCCGGCGAATACGCCCGACCCATGTGCAAGCGGTCTGTTCTGACCATGTCGCCCGTGTGACTGGCGTCCACATAACGCCGATCGCGGGAAAACTCAACGCCTAAACGCGTGCCCAGCGCCCGCCGCGCAGGGCATATTCGCGGATTTCGGGCGGACCGAAGCTGTCGCGGTCCATCGGCGCGACATGGCGTTCCAACCGGACCGCGTCGCGTTCCACGTCCAGGACCGCGATCTCGTTCTGGGCGTCGCTTGGGCGCGCGCACAGCGCCGTGCCGCCCTGCAACTGCAACAGGCCCGGATGCCGCCCCGTCGCCAGCAGCTCATCCAGCGCGAAGATGTGCAGATGCCCCGACAGCGCGATCCGCACGCCCGCATCCTGCAACCGACGCGCGGCCTCGGGGGCGCGGCGTGCGGTCCGCTTCTCGACCGAGGGAAGCTGTTCCAGCGGATGATGCAGCGCGACGATGTTCACGGCATGGGGATCGGCGCTGCCGACAAGGCGGCCGATCTCTCCCTCGCGGAACAGGCCGCGCTGCCAGGCAAAGGGATCGGCGCTGTTCACGCCCAGCACCCGCGCATCGCCCGCCTGCGCCACCGGCGACAGGTTCGCGCCGAAATGCTGCCGGAACCCCCGGAACGGCGCAAGCAGACGCGCCAGGGGGTTCAGCAGCGGAATGTCGTGATTGCCCGGCACGATCAGAGTGCGGGCCTCGATCCGGTCCAGGAAACGCCGCGCCTCCTCCATCTGCGGGACCAGCGCGCGATGCGTCAGATCGCCCGTCACGACCACGATATCCGCACGCGCCTTGGCGATCAGCACCAGAAGCGGCTCGACCAGTTCCTGCCGGTGGAAGCCGAAGTGAAGGTCCGACAGGTGAACGATCCGGGTCATGCGCGCGTCTTGTCCCGTCCGTCCGCCGGCAGCAGGACGCGCAGCGCGTCGCGCCGGACCGACATGCGAAACGGGCTGGCAAGCCGCGTCTTCTCGCCGTCATGGGCCACCAGCTGCGCCTTGGCGGGGGTCTCTATCTCCATCCGGTCGGTGACGATCATGTCGAAATCCTCGTCCCGCGCGCTGTGACCGAAGGCAAGGCGCAGCGCGGACCGGAACAGGGGCATCGCGCGGCTGGCCTTGGCGACCAGCACCACCATGCGGCCGTCACGGATCGCGTCCGCGCCCTCCAGCCCGAAGGTTTCCAGCTGATAGGCACTGCGGGCCACGAAGACCAACGCGCTGGTGAAGTGCTGCTCCTCTCCATCCACGCGCGCCGTCAGGCGCATCGGATTGCGCAGCCGCCGCAGCGCCACCGCGACCGACCAATAGGCCGCCAGCCGCGACCGCCCCCAGCGGCGATAGATCCCCTCGCGGGTCTTCAGGATCTGCGGATAGGCCCCGAGGCTGATGTTGTTGAGGAAGATCAGACCGTTCACCTCGCCCAGATCGGTCAGCGACTGGCGCGCGTCGAGGATGGTGTCGATCCCCTCCTCGATCGTCTCGCCCACGCCAAGGTCACGCGCGAAATAGTTGAAGGTCCCGCCCGGCAGGACACCCATCGGGATCCCCGTCCCCGCAAGCGCGCCCGCCACCGCCGATTGCGTGCCGTCGCCGCCCACCGCGATCACCAGGTCGAACCCTTCGGACGCCACATCGCGCGCAAGCTGCGGCAGATCGCGGCCATGTTCGGCCACGCGCATCTCGAACCGGCCGCAATGCGGGGCAAGGCGCTTGTTCAGCAGGGCGGCGGTCTCGTGGTGCCTGCGCCGCCCCGAGCCCGAATTCATCACCGCGCAGACCCGGGCCGTGCCCAGATCGAACCGCAATTCCGCCTTGTCCATGATCACCTGTCCCCGTGTCGCGCAAATCGGCAGCGGACCAACACCGCGACGCGGCGCAGGGTTTCATGCGGTCACGATGCGCCCCGGATGGCAGAACAGCTCGAACCCGCCGCCACGGGCCAGCGCGGCAAGGGTCAGGCCCGCCCCTTCGGCCAGCCGCAGCGCATGGGCGGTGGGCGCGGACACGGCGACCAGCACCCCCGCACCCGCCATCGCGGTCTTCTGCACCATCTCGACCGAGACACGGCTGGTCAGCACGATCGCCCCCTTTGACGCATCCATCCCCTGTCGCGCCATCGCGCCGATCAGCTTGTCCAGCGCGTTGTGGCGGCCCACATCCTCGCGGGCCAGAACGATCCCCTGCCCCGGCAGCAGAAAGCCCGCAGCGTGGACGGCACGCGTCTCGTCGTGCAGGGGCTGCATCGCGCGCAGGGCATCGGTCGCGGCGGCGATCTCGGGTTCGGGGATGCCGACGCCGCCGACCTGCGGCAGATCGCGGATGGCGGCGGACAGGCTCTCGATCCCGCACAGCCCGCAGCCGACAGGACCTGCCATGCTGCGACGGCGGGCGGCCAACCGCTCTCCGCGGTCGCCCGCCAGCCACATCTGCGCCTCGATGCCCGCCTCATGGGCGACGATGCGCAGATCCTCGATCTGGGACGCATCCTCGATCACGCCCTCGGTCAGGGTGAAGCCGGTCGCGAAATCCTCGATGTCCTGCGGGCTGGCCATCATCACCGCATGGGTCGATCCGTGATAGACCATGGCGATCGGCGTCTCCTCGGGCAGCGACCGCAGGATCGGGCTGGCGCCGGGGTGGCGGGTCGCGGCATGTCGGGCAAAGGGATGCTGGCTCATGGTGCCTCGGGGGTCGTCGGGGTTTCGCCCGCAGGCATATCCTGTATCAGCGCCGCCCGCCATTCCGACAGAAGCGAGGCCCGCCGCAGCCGGTCGTCATAGACCAGCAGCCCCGCATCCAGCCGGATCGGGCGCAGCGACGGCCCCGGCGCGGGCCCCGTCCCGGGGATCAGCGCGACGCCTGCGCTGTCGGCGATGATGCCCTGCGACCAGGGCGACAGCAGATGCGCCAGCAGCAGCTCTCCTCCTTCGGGGTCGGGGGCGGCCACGGGGACGAAGGCCGACCGCAGGATCGCCAGCACGTAATCGTCCAGTTCCAGCTGCACCAGGTCGGGGTCGTCGGGCCGAAACCGCGCGGCATAGCTTGCGACGACGTTATAGGCCAGCGCCACGCGCCCCGCGCGCAGTTCCTCGATCATGTCTCCGGAACAGCAGAACAGCCGCGCATCCAGGCGGCCCATCACCTCGGCCAGGCGCCAGAACCCGTCCGAGCCCTGATCGTCCTGCGACACGAGGAAGTAACCCACGCCCGACACCTCGGGGTCGTAGGATGCGATGCGCCCCGCGAAACGGTCCGGATTTTCGCGCAGGGTCGCGATCAGTTCCCGCCTGCTGCGCGGCAATGGCAGATCCCCGAACCCCCTGCGCGAGGCCAGCGTCACGACCGGTTCCAGCGCCATGCCCCACAGCTGATCGCGCCAGCGTGCCCAGTCCGGCAGGCCCGGCACATCCAGTTCGACCGAGGCCGCGAAGCCGTCATTCGCCAGCTTCATCTGCAGGTCCATCGCGGACGAGATCACCAGGTCGAACCGCGCCCCCTCGTCGCGGATCGCGCGCTGGATCTCGGCCGAGGACGCCTGGACGTAATGCACGCGCCGCGTCGGATGACGGGCGGCGAAATCGGTCAGCACGGCGGCCATCGCCTCGATATCGGCATTCGACAGCACCTCGATCGGAGCGCCCGGCGACAGGCCGAAATCCTGTTCGGCCTCGATCTCGAATGCATGGGCCGGACCTGCGGACAACCAGGCCGTCAGGCCCAGGGAAATGATAATGCGGCGCATGTCCCCCCCGTTTCGCGCGGCGCGAGGATCAGCCGCCCGCCATGTGCGGCAGCGACCTCGGACACGATGGTCAGCCCCAGCCCCGATCCGCCGGTATCCCCGACATTCCCCCCGCGCCGGAAGCGGGCGACCAGCGCAGCCGGGTCCCCCTCGATCCCGCGCCCGTCATCCAGCACCTCGATCCGAAGCTCCGCGCGCAAGGGGCGGATGGCGACATGCACATGCCCCTCGGACGGGGTGTATTTCAACGCGTTGTCCATCAGGTTGCGCAGCGCGATCTCGAACATGCGGGCGTCGCCATGCATCTGGACGGGCAGCGCCAGCCCTTCGGTCGTCACCTCGATCTCGCGCATCTCGGCGATGGGGGCGGTCGCGCGCACGACCTCCTGGACGATGGCGGCGATGTCCAGCGGCCCCGCCGCGAACTGGTCGCTGCGATAGAGCACCATCGCATGATCCAGGATCTGGTTCGCCGAACGGCTGCTCTCGCCAACCGCGCGCACGATGCGGCGCAGCCTTGCGGCGGTGGCGGGGTCGTCGGTCTCCGACAGGGCCAGCTCGGCCTCGGTGCGGACCAGCGACAAAGGGGTGCGGATGCGGTGCGCGGCCTCGAAGATGAAGGTCTCGGTCATTTCCAGCGCGGCGCGCAGGCGCGCGATCAGACCGTTGATCGAGCGCAGCAGCGGCTGCAACTCGCGCGGGGTCTGGTGGCGCACGGGGCGAAGATCGCGCGGACCGCGCGCGGCCACGACCTGCGCCAGCCGCCGGATCGGCCCCAGCACCGCGCCCGCCGCCAGCAGCGCGACCGGCAGCGCCAGCGCCATGAACGCCGCCGCCGCCCATGCCGCGCTGCGGGCCGTATCGCGGGCGATCGCGGCCTGCCCGTGGCGCGTCTGGCCCAGTGTCACCACCACCTGCCGCGCACGATCCTCGATCAGCAGGCTGCGGCTGACCGAGGCAAGCCGCAGCCGCGCATCGCGGAAATCGGTGGACCAGAAGACGGGCACCAGCCCGTCGGGGGGCATGGGCGGCATGGGAAGGTCGTCATACCCGGTCGCCGGATCGCCATCGACGCGCACGGCATAGAAGATGCGTTCCTCGCCCATCGCCCCCAGCATCGAGAAGGTGCCGTAGGGCAGCTCCAGCTCCAGCCCGTCATCGACGCTGCGGATGCCGTCCGCGACCGCCGTGACCGCCGCCCCCAGAACCGCGTCCTGCGACGCCCGCGACGCGCGATCCGCCACCCAGCCCACGGTGAAGGCCAGCCCCGCCACCAGCACCGCCGACAGCAGGATGAACTGCCAGACCAGCCTGCGCCGCAGCGAGACCCCGCCGCCCGTTCGGATCATTCGGGAAACAGCCGATAGCCAACGCCGCGCAGCGTCTCCAACCGCGCGCCCGACCCTTCCAGCTTGCGGCGCAGGCGTCCGACATAGACCTCGATCGCGTTGTCGCTGACCTCCTCGTCGAACGAAAACAGCCGGTCGATCAGGTGCGACTTCGAGAATGCCTGCCCGGGCCGCGACAGCAGGATCTCCAGCAGGCGCAGCTCGCGGGCGCGCAGTTCCCGGATCTCGGGGCCGATGGCGATGCTGGCGGCCAGCGCGTCGAAGGTGAAGCCCGCGAAATGGCGGCGGCTGTCGGCCGCGCCGTCGCGACGGCGCAGGACGGCGCGGCAACGGGCCTGCAACTCGGCAAAGTCGAAGGGCTTGGTGATGTAATCGTCGGCACCCTGATCCAGTGTCAGCACCCGGTCGCCGACCGAGGCCGAGGCCGTCATCATGATCACCGCCGTGTCGCGCCGCGCCGATCTCTCTCGTGCAAGAAAGTCGCGACCGTCGCCATCTGGCAGTGAAATATCCAGCAGGATCAGATCGTAAGGCGCGGAATCCAGAAATTCCCGAGCGTCGCCAAGCGTGGCCGCGTGATCGACGGCATGCCCCTCCATCGCCAGACGAGAGGCGACCGCATCCGCAAGCTCGCGGCTGTCCTCGACCAGAAGAAATCGCATTCGCCCAAACTTTCGGCATCCGTGACAGGTTCGTGTCAGCTTTCCACCAAAACATGAATCCCGCAAGCCTGCCGGGACCAACCCTCAGGCACGTCTGGGAGGACAAGCATGAAAATCATCGTTCGCGGGGCCGCCCTGGCCCTTCTGACCTCGGTTGCGCTGCCGGCATCGGCCGCCGAATGCATCGCGCCCGCCAACCCGGGCGGCGGCTGGGACTTCACCTGCCGCCAGATCGGCCGCATCATGACCGAACTGGAACTGGTTCCGAACATGGTGCAGGTCACGAACCTTGCCGGTGCGGGCGGCGGCGTCGCCTATGCGCAGGTCGTCTCGAAGCGCAGCGACGACCCCGAACTGTTCGTCGCCGCATCCTCGGCCACGACGACGCGCCTTGCGCAGGACGCCTTCGCGGGCGCGACGGCGGACCAGGTGCGTTGGGTCGGCTCGATCGGCGGCGATCCCGGCGTCATCGTGGTGGCCAAGGACAGCCCGATCCAGAACCTGAACGACCTGGTCGAGGCCGTGAAGGCCGATCCGGGCAGCGTGGCCTTCGCGGGCGGGTCGGCCGTGGGCGGCTTCGACCACCTCAAGGTGCTGATGCTGCTGGGCGATGCGGGTGTCGAGGACATGCGCAAGATCAAGTATATCGGCATGGACGGCGGCGCGGACGCGATCACGCAGACCGTGGGCGGCTTCGCGCAGGCCATGACCGGCGACATGTCCGAGATCACGGGCTTCATCCGTTCGGGCGACGTGCGTCCGATCGCGGTCCTGTCCGAGGAACGCGTCGCGGGCTTCGACGACGTGCCGACCGCGAAGGAACAGGGCGTCGATACCGTGGCGATGAACTGGCGCGGGATCTATGTCCCCAAGGACATCAGCGACGAGGATTACCAGCGTTGGGTCGATCACCTGACCGCCGTCGGCCAGTCCGAACAGTGGCAGACCGTCATGGCCGAGAACGGGCTGGAGCCGTACCTGGTCACCGGAGCCGAGTTCCAGAGCTTTGTCGACGAGAACATCGCCGAGATCCAGGAACTCTCGCGAGAGATCGGGCTGCTGAAATGATCCGAGGCGACCGCATCTTCGGCGTCTGCATGATCGTCCTGGCGTTGGGGTACATCCTCAGCGCCAGCGGCATCCAGACCAGCTTCATGTCGGACCCGGTCGGTCCGCGCGCCTTCCCCTACATGGTGGCGGGCGTGGTGATCCTGACCTCGGTCGTGATGATCCTGCGCCCCGATCCGGACCAGGAATGGCCGACCGGGCCGATGCTGGGTCAGCTGGCCATCGCGCTGGCGGTGCTTGCGGGCTATGCCAAGGCGATCTCGCCGCTCGGGTTCCTGATCCCGACCGCCATCGCGGCGGGCGTCCTGTCCTGGCAGATCGGAGGCCGCCCCGTGCGCGCCGCGATCGCGGGGATCGGGCTGTCGGTGGGCCTGTTCGTCCTGTTCCGCGTCATTCTGGGCCTGGGCCTGCGCGGCCTTCCCTCGGGCATGGGGTTCTGATCCGATGGACATTCTTTCCAATCTTGCGATGGGTCTGTCCATCGCGCTCTCTCCCTACACGCTGGTGCTGGCGATCGTCGGCTGCTTCGTGGGCACGATCATCGGCGCGCTTCCGGGCCTTGGCCCGTCGAACGGCGTGGCGCTGCTGATCCCGATCTCGTTCTCGCTCGGGCTGGATGCGATCTCGGCGCTGGTGCTGCTGACATCGGTCTATTACGGGGCGATGTATGGCGGGCGCATCAGTTCGATCCTGCTGAACATCCCGGGGGACGAGCCCGCGATGATGACGACGCTGGACGGATACCCGATGGCCCGGCAGGGCATGGCCGGCGAGGCGCTGGTCGTTTCGGGCGTCGCATCCTTCGTGGGCGCCTTCCTTGCGACCGTCGGCCTGATGGTCTTCGCCCCCTACCTGGCGCGCGTGGCCTACCAGTTCGGCCCGGCCGAGTATTTCGCGCTGTACATGCTGGCCTTCTGCACGCTTGGCGGCATCGGGTCGTCGAACCAGGCCAAGGCCGCGCTGGCCGCCGCGATCGGCCTTGCCATCGCGATGATCGGGCTGGACAAGACCACCGGCATGCCGCGCTTCACCTTCGGTGAACTGCACCTGATGGACGGCGTGGACTTTCTCGTGGCGATCGTCGGCCTTTTCGCCGTGGCCGAGATCTTCCACTTCATCGAGAGCCATGGTCGCGACAGCGCCATCGGCGTCAAGCTGGGCAAGATCCTGGTGCCGTGGAAGATGCTGCGCCAGACCTCGGGCGCGATGCTGCGCGGGTCGGGCATCGGCTTCATCGCGGGCGTGCTGCCCGGTGCGGGCGCCTCGCTCGGGTCGTTCCTGGCCTATATGGGCGAGAAGTCCGCAGCCTCGGACAAGGACAGCTTCGGTCGCGGCAACCCGCGCGGCGTCGCCGCCCCCGAGGCCGGCAACAACGCGGCCGCCGGCGGTGCGCTGGTCCCGATGCTGACGCTTGGCGTTCCGGGCTCGGGCACGACCGCCGTGCTGCTGGCGCTGCTGCTGACGCTGAACATCACCCCCGGCCCGCTGCTGTTCACGGAACGTCCCGAGGTCGTCTGGTCGCTGATCGCGTCGCTGCTGGTCGCCAACGTCGTGCTGCTGCTGATGAACGTGCCGATGGTCAAGGTCTTCGTGAAGATCCTGTCGGTCCCCGCATGGGTGCTGCTGCCGGGTGTGACGATGATCGCCTTCGTGGGCATCTACTCGTTGACCGGGTCCAGCTTCGACATGCTGATGATGGTCGGTTTCGGGGTGCTGGGTTATGTCATGCGCAAGCTGGACATCCCGACCGTGCCGGTGATCCTGGGCATCCTGCTGGGCAACTCGATGGAGGACAACCTGCGCCGCGCCATGGTGCTGTCGGACGGGGATTGGACCTATCTCTTCTCCTCGCCCATCGCATTGGGGCTGTGGATCGCCGCGATCATGGGCTTCATCGCCCCGATCTTCCTGCGCCGCTTCCTGAAGAAGCCGCCGCTGCCCGCGACCGACCCGACCCTGAACGAGGACTGACATGGCAACCCGCGTACTTGTTCCCTCGGGCGTGCTGGGCCTCGGCTTCGATGCCGACGCGCTTGCCCGGGGGGTGGACATGGCACCCGACATCATCTGCATCGACGGCGGATCGACCGACAGCGGGCCGTTCTCGCTTGGGGCCGGGGTGTCGAAATATTCGCGCGCGGCGACGCGGGCGGAATGGCGCGTGCTGATGCAGGCGCGCGCCCGTGCGGGCGTGCCGCTGGTCATCGGCACCGCCGGCACCTCGGGGACCGACAGCACGGTCGACTGGATGTACGACATCACGACCGAGCTGGCCGCCGAACTGGGCCAGAGCCTGCGCATCGCCCGCATCTACAGCAGCCAGCCGCAGGACCGCATCGCCGCGGCCCTGCGCGAAGGCGCGATCACGCCGCTAACGCCCGCGCCCGAATGCGATCCCGAGGGGCTTGCCAATATCGTGGCGCTTGCGGGGGCCGAACATATCCAGGCCGCGCTGGAAGGCGGCGCCGACATCGTGATCGCGGGCCGTACGACCGACACCGCGACCATCGCCGCCCTGCCCCTGATGCGGGGCGAGGCCGCGGGCGCGTGCTGGCACGGCGCCAAGATCGCGGAATGCGGCGCGCTCTGTTCGACGCATCCGACCTCGGGGGTGATCATGGTCGATTTCGACCGCGAAGGCTTCACCGTCGAGGCGCCGCACCCCGATGCCCGCTGCACGCCGCATTCGGTCTCGGCGCATATGCTCTACGAGAATTCGGACCCGTTCCGGCTGTACGAACCGGGCGGATACCTGGACGTGACGGCTGCGCGCTATGCCGCGCTGGACGATCGCCGCGTCCGGGTCGAGGGGTCGGAATGGGTGCCCGGCCCCTATACCGTCAAGCTGGAGGGCGCGCGCATCGCGGGCTTCCAGACGACGATCATGGCGATCCTGCGCAACGCCCATTACGTCGCGAACGCGCAGGCATGGGTGGACCGGCTGAACGGCTTCCTCGCCCCCGAGATCGAGCGACGCATGGGGCTGACCCCCGATGCCTATTCGCTGGATTTCCGGCTGATCGGCGTGAACGGCGCGCTTGGCCCCATCGAGAACCGCAAGGGCGACCCGGTCGAGGTCGGCGTGCTGGGCATCATCACCGCCGCCACCCAGGCCGAGGCATCCGAGATCGGCAAGCTGATCAACCCCTTCGTCCTGCACTATCCGCTGACCGACGACGAGGAACTGCCGACCTTCGCCTTCCCCTATTCGCCGGCCACGACGGATCGCGGGGCGCTGTACGAATTCGCGCTGAACCACGTCATGGCGCTGGACGATCCGATGTCGGCCTTCCGGCTGCAATTCGACGAGGTGACGGCATGACCCGCAATCCGACGCTTGGCCAGATCGTGACCAAGGTGCGGTCCAAGAATGCCGGACCGTTCTGGGTGACCATCGACATCTTCTGTGGCACCGAGGACGCGTTCACGCGCGTGACCGAAGGGCTTGCGACCGATCGCGTCGCGCGGCTGTTCGCGGTCGAGCCGCAGCTGCTGAAACGCTTCGACATCGCGGATCTGCGGGTGGTCAAGTTCAGCCTGCCGCGCCCCGTCATCCAGGGCGCGGCAGCGGATCGCGACATGCACGGGGCACAATACGCGGCCCTGCTCGAGGAGCTGGCGCTGGACTAGGCGCCCGTTTCCGGCACGGCGATCACCGCAACGCAATCGCCCAGCTGCACGAGGCCGGGGAAATGGCGCGCGGCGATCACGCCCGCACGGTTCGCCCGCAGCTCGACCGGCTGGGCGCCCGTGCGGTCGCCCGCCCAGATCCGGGCGATGGGCTGACCTTCGGCCACGCTCTCGCCCAGATCGACCAGCGGGTGCAGCAGCCCCGCACGTTCGGCAAAGTGGAAGCAGTCGTCGCCCGGCATGTCCAGCATCACGCTGTCTGCCTGCGCGACCGCATCCGACAGGATCCCCGCATGGGCCAGCACGTTTCGCGCCCCGCGAATGGCGATCCGCGCCGATGCCGCGGTCGCGGTGCCACCACCGCCCAGCTCGGTCGTGACGAAGACCTTGCCCTTCTCCTCGACGGCAGTGTCGAACATGCCGACCGCGTCGATTTCCCGCATCATCATCGAATACGGCGCGCCGAAGGCCCGCATCGCCGCGACGCAGGCGGCCTGCTGGTCCGCATCGTCCAGGTAATGCGCGGCCGCATAGGGCAGGAAGTCCAGCGTCTTGCCCCCCGAATGGTAATCCAGCACGATATCCGCCATCGGCACCAGCACGCTGTCGAAGTAATGCGCGATCTTCTGGGTCACCGTCCCGTCGGGCCTGCCCGGAAAGCAGCGGTTCATGTTCACCTGGTCGATCGGGCTGACCCGCGTGCCCGCCGCGAAGGCGGGCATGTTCAGATAGGGCACGATGATGACGCGCCCGGTGATGTCCTGCGGCTCCAGCTCCCATGCGAGCTGCTGCAGCGCGATGGGGCCTTCGTATTCATCGCCGTGATTGCCGCCGGTCAGAAGGGCCGTCGGCCCTTCGCCATTGGCGATGACGGTGATCGGGATCATCACGCTGCCCCAGGCGCTGTCGTTGCGCGAATGGGGCAGCCGAAGGAAGCCGTGATGCTTGCCGGGCCCGTCCAGCGGAATGGTGGGACTGATCGGGTTCATGCCTTCACCAGCATTCGACGAGGGATGTTGCAGAACAGCTCGGGTTCCCGTTCGGTGATGACGATGGATTCCGTCGTCTCATAGCCCCAGCCCTCCATCCAGAGACCGGTCATGAAGTGGAAGGTCATGCCCGGCTTCAGCTCGGTCTGGTCGCCGCGGCGCAGGGACATGGTGCGCTCGCCCCAGTCGGGCGGATAGGACAGCCCGATCGGATAGCCGGTGCGGTTGTCCTTGACGATGCCATAGCGGTCGAGGACCGTGAAGAAGGCGTTGGCGATATCCTCGCAGGTATTGCCCGCGCGCGCGGCCTCGAGGCCCGCATCCATGCCCTCCAGCACCGCCTTCTCGGCGTCCAGCATTTCCTGCGGCGGCGTGCCCAGGAAGATCGTGCGCGACAGCGGCACGTGGTATCGCTGATAGCAGCCGGCGATCTCGAAGAAGGTGCCCTCGTCCTTCTTCAGCGGCAGGTCGTCCCAGGTCAGATGCGCCGCCGCCGCGTCCGGACCCGAAGGCAGCATCGGCACGATGGCCGGGTAATCGCCGCCATGCTGGGACCATTCGTCGTAACGCAGCCCCGCGTCATAGATCTCGGCCACCAGATCGCATTTGCGCATCCCCACCTCGATCTTGTCGGCGATGCGGCGGTGCATGCGTTCGACGATGCGGGCGGCCTTGCGCATATAGGCCAGTTCCTTGGGCGTTTTGACCGCCCGCTGCCAGTTGACCAGCCCCGTCGCATCCAGGATCTGCGCGTCCGGCAGACCATGGACCAGCCGTTCATGCGCCTTGGCGGAATACCAGTAATTGTCCATCTCGACGCCGATGAAGCCGGTATGCCAGCCCCGGTCGGCCAGCTGCGCCCACAGGTAATCCATCGGGTGCCGCTCGACCGACATGACGTAGTAATCGGGATAGCCGACGATGCACTCTTCGGGCATCCAGACGGTGCGCAGCGCACCCGGCGCGTCGATGCCGCGACCGTACCAGATGGGCGGCCCCTCCGGCCCCACGATGACGCATTGATGGACATAGAAGGACCAGCCGTCATAGCCGGTCAGCCAGGCCATGTTGGACGGGTCGCTGACGATCAGCAGATCGAGGCCCAGCTTTTCCATGCTGGCGCGGGTCTTCTTCAACCGTTCCTCGTATTCCTCGGTCGAGAAACGCTCGGGGGTCCTTTGCAGTTCGGGCATTCACGTGTCTTTCGAAAACGCGGCAAGCGCGTGGGTGGCAATGGCGGTGTCCTGCACGCCGGTACCCGTCAGGTCGCAGATGGTGATCTGATCGGGATGGGTTCTGCCGGGGCGCTGCCCGGCAATGATCTGCCCCAGTTCGGGGATGTCGGTGCCGTCATGGGCACCCGCGGCGATGGCGGCACGCAATTCGCCCATCAGCCGCACCTGGTCCGCGCGATCCGCCACATAGAGATCGGCGCGGGAAATGCATTCGGGGTCCAGCTCGTTCTTGCCGGGCTGGTCGCTGCCCATGGCGGTCACGTGCTGACCGGGGCGCAGCCATTCGGCCCGCAGGATCGGCTGCGTGGCGGGGGTGGTCGTGACGACGATATCGGCCATGCCCACGGCCTCGGCCGGGTCGGCGGTCGCGCGGATGCGTAGGTCGGGTCCGTCCAGTTCGCGGGCCAGCGCCTGCGCGCGGTCCGGGTCGCGCGCCCAGATGGCCGCGCGCGTGATCGGCCTGACCAGCCGCAGCGCCTGCAGCTGCATCCGCGCCTGCAGCCCCGCCCCCATGATCGCGGCCGTGCTGGCATCGCCCCGCGACAGGTGCCGCGCCGCGACGCCCCCCGCCGCCGCCGTCCGCAGGTCGGTCAGGTATCCGTTGTCCAGAAGCACCGTCCGCACGCGCCCCGTCACCGCATCCAGCACCACCATCAGCCCCGAGGTGGACGGCAGCCCCCGCGCCGGATTGTCGAAGAACCCCGGCGAGATCTTGACCGCGAAGCCGTCGAAGCCCGGAACCCAGGCGGTCTTGACGTCCACCTCTCCGTTCACCTCGGGCAGGTGCATGGACATGACCGGCGGCATGACGACACCGCCCGTGGCCAGCCTGCGGAACGCGTCCTCGATCACGTCGATGGCGGCGTGGTCCAGATGCAGTCTGTCGCGCAGCTGCGCCTCGGTCAGAACGGCGGTCATGGCCCCTCGCGCAGGATGGCGGCATGGGCCGCAGGGTCGATATTTCCGCCCGACAGGATCAGGACCAGCGGCCCGCGAGAGGTCAGCTGCCCCGACAGGACCGCGCCCGCGCCGACGGCTGCCGCCCCCTCGACCACGTGGCCCTCGGATGCAAGGTGGCGGATGCCTGCGGCGATCGCGTCCTCGTCCAGCAGGATCAGGTCGTCCATCAGGGCGCGGACCATGTCGAAGGTCAGGCGGTTGCGCAGCCCGATCCCGCCGCCAAGGCTGTCGGCAAGGGTCGGCAGTTCCTGCACCTCGACGGGGTGGCCCGCCCGAAGGCTGGCGGCCATCGCCGCGCCGCGCTTCATGCTGATGCCGACGATGCGGATGTCGGGGCGGCGGGCCTTCATCGCCGCAGCGACGCCCGCCAGCAGGCCGCCGCCCGACAGCGGGATCGCGACGGTCGCGGCATCGGGCACCTGCTCCAGCAGTTCCAGCCCAAGCGTGCCCTGCCCCGCGATCACGTCGGGATGGTCGAACGGCGGGATCAGGGCGAACCCCTCGTCGCGCTTCAGGCGGCGGGCCTCGTGAAACGCCTCGTCCTGGCTGTCGCCGATCACGCGGGCCTCGGCGCCCAGATCGCGGATGGCCTCCAGCTTGTTGCCCGGCACCAGCGAGGACATGCAGATCACCGCCCGCGCCCCCGCCTGACGCGCGGCATGGGCCAGCGCCCGCCCGTGGTTCCCGGTCGAGGCCGTGGTGACGCCCGCCACCCGGCCCATCCGCATCACCGCGTTCGTGGCCCCGCGCAGCTTGAACGCCCCGGTCGTCTGGCGATGTTCCAGCTTCAGCCAGACGGGGGCGCCAACCAGCGCCCCAAGCGCCGCCGAGGGCGCGACCGGCGTTTCCAGCACCTGCCCCGCGATGCGGTCGCGGGCGGCAAGGATGTCGTCCAGCCCTACCACGTCCGTTTGCCGAACAGAGCGCCCGGACCGGTCGCGGGGATCTGCGCCTGGTCCAGCATCGCCCAGAACAACGCCTGGTTCGCGCTGAGGACGGGCTTGCCCAACGCCTCCTCGATCCGCGGGATCAGGGGCATCACCGGCAGCGCGGTGCAGCTGATGAACAGCGCCTGCGCGTCGGGATGATCGCTGCCGACGGCCATTTCCACGATCCGCTCGGCCGGCAGGACCGCCATGTCGCGGTCGTCGGGGAAGTTCATGGAGACGCGGCGGACCACGTCGATGCCATGCGCCTCGAAATGGTCGCCGACCAGATTGGTCGTGGCCTCCAGATAGGGCGTCATCAGCGCGACCCGTTCCGCGCCAAGCGCCGCGAAGCCGCGCAGCGCGGCACCTGCGGGCGTGGTCACATGGGCCCGCCCCCCGGCCAGCGCGTCCATCTGGTCCCCCAGCACCGCCGAGGCCGAGGTGCAGCCGAAGCCGATCCCGTCCAGATGCACCCCCGGCACGATCAGGTCCACCGCCGCCCGCAGGCGCGGGCCGGTATTGCGCAGGTTCTCTTCGGTGGTGGGGTTGTCGAATTCGATGCGGGTCACGTGCAGGCGCGTGCCCTCGGGCATGACCAGGCGGGCATCCCCCTCGATCGTCATGTCGGTCGCCAGCGCGATCAGCCCGAAGCGGCGGATGTCGTCCTTCCACATGGCGGCCACCTCAGACGGTCAGCACGGGACAGGGCGCAAGCCCGGTCACCTTGTGGCTGACGGAACCCAGCAGGTAATTCTCGGTCGCGCCCAGCCCGCGCGAACCGATGACGATCAGGTCGCACTCCTTTTCGCGGGCGACGGCGACGATGGTGCGGGCGGGCTGCCCCGCGCGGATGAAGGCGCTGACGCGTTCGACGCCCGCATCCCGCGCCAGGCTTTTCGCGTAATCGGCCGCGTCGCGGGCGTGGCTGCGCATGGCGTCGTCCAGGCTGCCGCCCTGATCGCGCGCGCCGCGCGTCATCGACAGCGACGCCTCCAGCATCGAGTGGTGGCGATAGACGGTCAGGATGATCAGCTGCGCATCGCACAGCCTGGCCATCTCGGCCGCCTTTTCCAGCGACCTTTCGGCCCCGTTCGATCCGTCATAGGCGACGAGGATGCGTTGGAACATGGATCACTCCGCAAAGGCCAGGTCGCGCAGGAACAGCGCGATGTCGGGGAAGAAGATCAGCCCCACCGCGACCGACAGCAGGATCACGATGAAGGGCGGCGTGCCTGCGATCACCTCGGCATAGGGGCGCTTGAAGACCGCGATGGCCGTGAAGATGTCGCAGCCGAAGGGCGGCGTGGCGCTGCCGATGGCCACCTGCAGGGTGATGATCGTGCCGACCAGCACCGGGTCCAGCCCGACCGACGCCACCACGGGCGAGAAGATCGGCACCAGGATCAGGATCACGACGATCGGGTCCACGAACATGCAGCCCACGAAGAACGCGATCGAGATGGTGAACAGCACGCCATAGGGGCCCATGTCGTCGATGCCGATGCCGCCCAGGATCGCCTGCGGGATCTGCGCGAAGCTGATGATATAGCTGAAGGCCGCGCCAGCACCGACCAGGATGAACACGACCGCCGTGATCAGCCCCGTCGATTTCGCGGTCGCATAGAGCTGCTTCACCGTCAGTTCGCGGAAGACGATCATCTCCAGGATCAGCGCATAGAGGACGCAGGCCGCCGCAGCCTCGGTCGGCGAGAAGACGCCCCCGTAGATGCCGCCGATGATGATGACCGGGAAGCCAAGCGGCCAGATCGCGCGGCGGATGGCGCGGGCGCGTTCGCCCCAGGTCGCGGGCGGCTCGGTCGGCACGTCGTGGCGCACCGCATAGATATAGGCATAGATCGAGAACAGCACGAGGATCAGCACCCCCGGCCCGATGCCCGCGATGAACAGTTCGGAAATCGAGGTGCCCGACACCACGCCATAGATGATCATCCCGATGGACGGCGGGATCAGGAAGGCGATGTCGGATGCGTTGATGATCAGCGCCAGGCTGAACTTGTCGCTGTAGCCCGCCTTCAGCAGGCGCGGGCGCAGCGGGCCGCCGATGGCGACCACGGTGGCCTGCGTCGAACCCGACACCGCGCCGAACATCGTGCAGGCGCCCGCGGTCGAAATCGCCAGCCCGCCCTTCACATGGCCCAGGAAGGCCATCACCAGGTCGATCAGCCGTTCGGCCGACTGGCCGCGCGTCATGATGTCGGCGGCGAAGATGAACATGGGCACCGCGATCAGGCTGGCGGGCTGGATGCCCGCGATCACCTGCTGGACCAGCGTGTCCAGCTGGCCGATGCCCCCGAAGATGCCGACGAAGCCGACGGTCGCGCCGATGATCAGCGGCACCATCATCGGAAAGCCCAGCAGAAGCAGGACGATCATCGTCCCCAGAATGGCCGTGGTCATCGCTCAGACCTCTTCTTCGTCATTGTTGTCATAGCCTTCGAGCGTCGAGGTCGAGAGCCAGATGGCCGGGTCGATCAGGTTCTTGATCGCCGTCAGCGCGTATTGCAGGCCGGTCAGGAAGAACCCGAGCGGCGCCCAGACCAGGATCCACCAGTTCGGGATCTGCAGCGCGGGCATCACGCGGCCCCGCTGCGCCTGCGTCATGACGTAATCGAAGGCGTACCAGGCCAGCCCCAGCATCACCGTCGCGGTCACCGCCGAGATGACGAACATCGCCACCTTGCGCGGGCGGAAGGGCAGCGCGTCGAAGAAGGCCGACATGCGGATGTGCCGACCGTGCCGCGCGGCATAGCTGATGCCCGCGAAGGTGATCAGCACGATCAGCGCCGTGTTCACCTCCTCGGAGAAATAGAGAGAGCGTCCGAAGCCGAAGCGGCCCACGACATTGGCCATGGTGTTCAGCGCCATCAGCAGGACGCCCGATGCCAACAGCACCGCCTCGATCCGGGCGATCACGGTATCGACGACCCCCAGGATCCCGGGCAGCCCCGAGGAATAGGAGCTGTCGTCGATATCGTCATCGGCCAGCGAGACGGCCTCGGCGGCGGCGATGATGTCCGGGTCGACGGCAGGTCGGCGGTCGGGTTCGGGGTGCGATGTCATGGCTGGGGTCCGATGGGGAGAGATTCGGAGAATGTCGGACCCGGGCCGGTCCGACCGGTGGGCGGGCCGCGCGATCCGCGGCCCGCGATGTCAGGGGATCAGCCTTCGCTGCCCGCGGCCTCGAGGTCGGCCTTCATCTGGTCCAGCACTTCCTGCGCACGCGGACCGCCGATTTCGAGGAAGGTCGCTTCGACATCCGATGCGGTGTCGCGGAAGGGCGCGCGCTCTTCCTCGGACAGCTCGGTCACGGTCATGTCGGGCTTGGCCTCCATGATCATCTCCAGCGACTTGGCGGTCAGGCCCTGCTGATATTCGACGATATGGTCGAAGGCGGCCGAAACGGCGTCCTGCACGACGGTCTTGTCCTCGTCGGACAGGCCCTCGTAGAACTCCTGGTTGGCCATCAGCGCGGTGGTGAAGTTGTTGTGGCCCAGGCGCGTGATGTGGTCCGTGACTTCGTACATGCGGGTGGATTCGATGTAGAAGGCAGGGTTTTCCTGACCGTCGATGATGCCGGTCTGCAGACCGCCATAGACCTCGCCCCAGGGCAGCGGCGTCGGCGTCGCGCCGAAGGCCTTGTAGCTTTCGACCAGCAGCGGGTTGGTCATCACCCGGACCTTCACGTCGCTCAGGTCGTCAGGCCCCGATACCGGCTCCTTGGTGGTCAGCATGACCTCGCCCTCGGGATACATGCTCAGCAGTTCCAGCCCCTGCTCGGCATAGAGTTCCGGGAAGATCGAGTTGATGGCTTCCGAGTTGCGGAAGAAGCTGACCAGCTGCTCCTGATCCTCGGGCAGCAGGTAGGGCACGAAGAAGACCTGCGCCTCGGGGATGACCGCGCCGGTGAAGCCGGGCGACTGGTTCACGAATTGCAGGATGCCCGACTGGGTCTGTTCCAGGATGTTGTCGCTTTCGCCCAACGTGCCATAGGGGAACAGCTGGACCTCGTGGTCGGAATTGGCCTCGACCTCTTCCTTGAACTTCTGGGCGAAGACGCCCTGCACCTCGTCCAGCGCCTCCTCGAAGGCATAGCGCCAGGTGTCGGCGGTGGCTGCGCCCGATCCCAGCATCAGTGCTGCGATACTGGCGGCGGTCAGGGTCTTGATGGTCATGTTACCTCCTTTGGGGGGTCGTCTCTATCGCGTTGCGCGTCCGGCCCTCGGGGTTGCGGGATACCGTCCGGCATCCCGATGGCGCTTGGGCCGAGAGTTCTGCCCATGCGGATTCCAAGTCAATTTCTATATTAAACCATGACAATTATACCGATGGGTGTCAAATCGCCCCCCGGAATGTCCTGCTTTGGAAGTAATCTCAGCGGTGCAATACTGCCGAAAGGTTGCGCAGCGCCTGTTCCAGTTCGCCCATGCCCGCCCCCCCGATCGAGACCCTGATCGCAGGCCCCGAGGGCAGCACGGCAAAGCCCGCGCCGGGCGCGATGGCGACCTGCCTGTCCAGCGCGGCGGCGACGGTGGCGGGCTCGTCCGCGCCCTCGGGCAGCGGCAGCCAGCGGTGCAGGCCGTGCAGGAACCCCTGCGAGCCCGTGCCGAGGTATCGCAGGGCCATGCGGTTGCGGGCGGCCAGCTCGGCCCTCTGGGCCTCGAGCAGGGCATCGGCGGTGCCACCGGATATCCAGTCCTGCGCGATCTCGGCCATCAGGGGCGTCGCCATCCAGGCCATGGACAGATGCCGGTTCAGCGCGGCCTCTGCCAATTTTTCGGGCAGCGCGAGAAAACCCAGTCGCAGCCCCGGCGACAGGCATTTCGACAGCCCGGTGAAATAGAAGCTGCGTTCCGGCGCAAAGCCCGAGATGGCGGGCGGACGGCGCGGCGGCATCGGTCCGGTCGGATCGCTTTCGAGTATCATCAGCCCGGCGGTCGCGGCGGCCTCGGCCAGCGCCTCGCGGCGGTCGCGGTCCACGATCCGCGCCTGCGGCCCCCCGCCCGAGGGCAGCAGGAACACCGCACGCATCCGCCCGCCCGAACGGGCGGCGGCCTCGATCAGGGCCTCGGGGATCATGCCGCGGTCGTCGCATTCCACGCCCCTCAGCCGCAGGTGCAGATGCTGGGCCGCGGGCTTGATCGTGTGGCAGGTGACCGCTTCCGTCGCGATCCAGTCCCCCGGCTGGGCCACCGTCAGCAGCGCCACGAACATCGCGGGCGTCGTGCCGTTGGTGATCAGGATGCGCTGCGCGGGCACGGTGATCCCGCAGCGCGACAGCCATGCCGCCGCCATCCCGCCATAGAGCGACATGGTCTGGCGCGGGCGAAAGGACAGCATCGCGGATTGCGGCAAGCGGTGCGCAAGGCGCGTCATGCTGTCGGCCCAGGCATCCGCGATGCGCGGCAGGTGGACGGGCGTCATCATCGACAGGTCCACCGGCGGGCGGTCGGTGGGCGCGCGGAACCAAGGCACCTCGATCGATTCGCGGGGGCCGGACCTGACAAAGCTGCCCCGACCCACCTGCCCCGAGATCAGGTCGGCGCGGATCAGTTCCTCGTAGGCGCGGCTGACGGTCTGGACCGACACGCCCAGCTGCCATGCCAGGTCGCGATGCGGCGGCAGGCGCTGGCCCGGACGCAGGCTGCCCGCGTCGATGGCGGCGGCAATGCCCTGCGCAAGGCTGCGATAGGCGGGGCGGGTGATATCCTCGCGGCGGAGTGGCCAATGCGACATGGCCGCAAGATCGCCGGAGGCGAAGCCATTGTCCAGATTGACATTCGTGCGGCTCAGGGGAACAACCCCGACATGACCCCGCCCAACGCCCCGAAACTGGACGACCGCGACATCGCGATCCTTGCGACCCTGACCCGCGAGGGGCGGATCGCCAAGACCGAGCTTGCCGCGCGGGTGAACCTGTCGCCCACCCCCTGCTGGGACCGCATGAAGCGGCTGGAGAAGGCGGGCCTCATCCGCGGCTACCGGGCCGAGATCGACCTGACCCGCATGGGCCCGCACGTCCATGTCTTCGTCACGGTCGAGCTGGACAGCCACCGCGCCGAAAGCTTCCAGACCTTCGAACGCATCATGGCGCGGATGGATGCCGTCACCGGCTGCTGGGCCATCGGCGGGGGCTTCGATTACCTCATGTCGGTGATCTGCCGCGACATCGCGGAATTCCAGGACATGATGGACGGCCTGCTGGAAAGCCGCGCGGGCGTGCGGCGCTATTTCAGCTATATCGTGACGAAGCCGGTCAAGGACCTGCCGCCGGTGACGGCGCTGCTGCCGCAAGGGTAATTCTCGGGTTCGCGGGGCCTGCGGCAGCGGATTCCTCTGCGGAAGAACTTGCATTCAGTGAAAACCACCCCGCGCCACGGCGCATCCTGACCGCGCAATCAGTCAGGAGGTGGCCCATGTTCGACGATCATCGCAGCCCGCTGGAAGATCGGCTGGCCGATCCGGGCCTGCTGCCCGGCGCGGGCGATTTCCCCGCCGCAGGACGGCTGGCCGTCCGCGATCCCGCAAACGGCGCGCTTGTCGCGCAGGTCGCGATCAGCGACGAGAACGGCGCACGTGCCGCCGTCGATGCCGCGCAGGCGGCCTTCGGGGACTGGTCCACGACCCTGCCCCAGAACCGCGCCGCGATCCTGCACCGCTGGCACGCGCTGCTGACCGAGGCCAAGGAGGATCTGGCCCGCATCATGGTCGCCGAACAGGGCAAGCCCATTTCGGAAGCCCGCGGAGAGATCGACTATGCCGCAAGCTTCGTGCAGTTCTATGCCGAGGAGGCCCTGCGCCCGAACATCGAGGGCGTCACCAGCCACCTGCCCGATGCCGAGATGGAGCTGTGGCGCGAACCCGTGGGCGTCGCGGCACTGGTCACGCCCTGGAACTTCCCCTGCGCGATGATCACCCGCAAGGCCGCGGCCGCGCTGGCGGCGGGCTGCACCGTGGTCATCCACCCCTCGGCCGAAACGCCGCTGTCGGCGCTGGCGCTGGCCGAACTGGCGCGGCGCGCGGGCTTCCCGGACGGCGTGGTCAACACGGTGATCGGCGATGCCGCAACCATCGTGGGCGAATGGACCGCCGACACGCGCGTGCGCGCGCTGTCCTTCACCGGCTCGACCGAGGTGGGGCGGCTGCTCTATCGTCAATCGGCCGACACGGTGAAGCGGCTGGTGATGGAGCTGGGCGGCCACGCGCCCTTCATCGTCTTCGAGGGCGCCGACCTGGATCGCGCCGTGGCCGAGGGCATCAAGGCCAAGTTCGCCACCAGCGGCCAGGACTGCCTGGGCGCCAACCGCTTCTATGTCCAGGACGCGATCTATGACGAGTTCTGCGCCCGCTTCGCCCGCGCGACCGAGGCGCTGAGCCTCGGCGCAGGCATGCAGGACCCCGATATCGGCCCGCTGATCCACGATCGGCAGGTGGCGAAATCGCAGGCCCATGTGGACGACGCGCTGGAACGCGGCGCGCGCCTGCTGACGGGCGGCGGCATCGATGCCGAGCTTGGCCCGCTGTTCTTCCGGCCCACGGTACTGGCCGACGTGCCCGACGACGCCGCCATCATGTCCGAGGAAACCTTCGGCCCCGTCGCGGCCATCAGCCGCTTCACCACCGAAGAGGAAGTCACCGCACGCGCAAATGCCAGCGAATACGGGCTGGTCGCCTATGTCCACAGCATGGACCCGCGCCAGATCTATCGCATGACGCGGGCGCTGCAATACGGCATGGTCGCCGTGAACCGCACCAAGGTCACGGGCGCACCGATCCCCTTCGGGGGCATGAAGCAATCGGGGCTGGGCCGCGAAGGCGCCCGCCAGGGCCTCGAGGCATTCACCGAAATCAAGTATATCTGCCGCAACTGGGCCTGAAAGGAGCAATCATGCTGACGAATGACGAACTTGCGAAATGGGACCGCGAGAGCTTTTTCCATCCCTCGACCCATCTCGGTCAGTTCGAACGCGGCGAGGCCCCGCAGCGGATCGTGACGGGCGGCGAAGGCGTCCACATCACCGACCGTGACGGCAACCGCCTGCTGGACGGTTTCGCGGGGCTGTATTGCGTGAACGTGGGCTATGGCCGCACGCAGATCGCGGATGCCATCGCCAAGCAGGCGCACGAGCTGGCCTATTACCATTCCTATGCCGGGCACGGGTCCGAGGCCTCGATCACGCTGGCCAAGATGGTGATGGACCGCGCCCCCGAGGGCATGGCCCGCGTCTATTTCGGCCTTGGCGGGTCGGACGCGAACGAGACCAACGTGAAGCTGGTCTGGTACTACAACAACATCCTGGGCCGCCCGCAGAAGAAGAAGATCATCAGCCGCTGGCGCGGCTATCACGGGTCGGGCCTGGTGACCGGGTCGCTGACGGGGCTGGAGCTGTTCCACAAGAAGTTCGACCTGCCCCTTTCGCAGGTGATCCATACCGAGGCGCCCTACTACTTCCGCCGCCCCGATCTGAACATGTCCGAGGCCGACTTCACCGCCCATTGCGCGCAGAAGCTGGAGGAGCTGATCGAGGCCGAGGGCGCCGACACCATCGCGGCCTTCATCGGCGAGCCCGTGCTGGGCACCGGCGGCATCGTCCCGCCCCCCGCCGGCTATTGGGAGGCCATCCAGAAGGTGCTGGACAAGCACGACATCCTGCTGATCGCGGATGAGGTCGTGACCGGCTTCGGGCGTCTGGGCAGCATGTTCGGCAGCGACCATTACGGCATGAAGCCCGACCTGATCACCAGCGCCAAGGGCCTGACCAGCGCCTATGCGCCGCTGTCCGCGACCATCGTCGGCCAGCGCATGTGGGAGGTCCTGTCGCGCGGCACCGACGAGAACGGCGTGCTGGGCCACGGCTGGACCTACAGCGCGCATCCCATCGGCGCGGCCGCGGGGATCGCCAACCTGAAGCTGATCGACGAGCTGGGCCTGGTCGGGAACGCGGGCAAGGTCGGCGCCTATCTGAACGCGCAGATGACCGCCGCCGTGGGCAACCATGCCAATGTGGGCGAAGTGCGCGGCGAGGGCATGCTCTGCGCCGTGGAACTGGTCGCCGAGCGCGACGGTCGCCGCTTCTTCGACCCCTCCGAGGGCAAGGGCGCCAAGGTCGTGGCCGCCATGCTGAAGCGCGGCGTCATCGCCCGCGCCATGCCGCAGGGCGACATCCTGGGCTTCGCCCCGCCCCTGTGCCTGACCGAGGCCGAGGCCGACAGGATCGTCGAGGTCACCCGCGACAGCATCGCCGAGGTGCTGGGCTGACGAACCGGACCCCCGCCCCCACCAGGGCGGGGGTTTTCCGTTCACGTCCAGGCTTCGTTCCCGCGCAGGCAAAGGAAAAGGGCCGCGTTCCGATCTGGAACGCGACCCTTTTTTCATCGACCGGACGGTCAAGATCTTACTTGATCTTGCCTTCCTTGTACTCGACGTGCTGACGAACGACCGGATCGTACTTACGAACGGTCATCTTTTCAGTCATCGTGCGGGCGTTCTTCTTGGTGACGTAGAAGTGCCCGGTGCCGGCGGTCGAGTTCAGCCGGATCTTGATGGTGGTCGGCTTCGCCATGATTGTCGCTCCTGCTTCGGGGCAATCGCGCGCCGCAAACCCCGTGGAATTCGTATGGAAGCCGCCTTTTAGCTGTCCGTGCTGCGAAGTCAACCGCTTTCGGCGGGTTTTTTCACAAGGTTTTCCACAGACATGCCAACAGCCCCGGACGGGGTTGCAAGGCGTATTCCGAAGGTAAGGAAGTGGCAGCCCGTAGGGGAATCGAACCCCTCTTTCCAGGTTGAAAACCTGGCGTCCTAACCGATAGACGAACGGGCCACTTGGTTTCACCGACGACATCTGCCGCCCGTGGAAGCCGCCTTTTAGCGATCCTTGCGATGGTGTCAACAGCCTTTCGGCAAGTTTCTCACCCGCGCCGGATCAAGGCGCATCCCATGCGAAGGGTCCGACCTGGTGGTCGGGGTCCGTTCCGCGATGGAAGGAAGTGGCAGCCCGTAGGGGAATCGAACCCCTCTTTCCAGGTTGAAAACCTGGCGTCCTAACCGATAGACGAACGGGCCACTTGGTTTCACCGACGACATCTGCCGCCCGTGGAAGCCGCCTTTTAGCGATCCTTGCGATGGTGTCAACAGCCTTTCGGCAAGTTTCTCACCCGCGCCGGATCAAGGCGCATCCCATGCGAAGGGTCCGACCTGGTGGTCGGGGTCCGTTCCGCGATGGAAGGAAGTGGCAGCCCGTAGGGGAATCGAACCCCTCTTTCCAGGTTGAAAACCTGGCGTCCTAACCGATAGACGAACGGGCCACTTGTGACGCTGCAGGTCTTCCCTGCGGCGTGAGGCGGTGTTTAGGCAAAGCCGTTCCGCCCCGCAAGAGGAAAAATGCAGCCGTCCCGTTTTTTTCGCCCGGACGGGTCAAACCCCTGAAAAGACGGGCCTTCCCCCCTGCCCCCTTCATCCGCGCGCGCATATGGTGGCGCGAAATCTTGCGGGATCATCGCGGGCAAGGTAGACCCGCGCCCGAACGAAAGGAAATGTCATGTCGATCACCGAAGACGAGGCCCGCAAGGTCGCGCATCTGGCGCGCATCGCGGTCGATGACGCCCAACTGCCGGCTCTGGCGCGCGAACTCAGCGGCATTCTGCATTTCATGGAACAGCTGAACGAGGTCGATGTCGAAGGCGTCGAGCCGATGACCGGCGTCACGCCCATGCGCCTCAAGCGCCGCGAGGATGGCGTCACCACGGGCGGCATGCCCGAGAAGATCCTGTCGAATGCCCCCGACGCGCGCGAGGGCTTCTTTGCCGTGCCGAAGGTGGTGGAATGACCGAACTGAACCGCATGACCATCGCCGGGGCCCGCGACGCGCTGGCCAAGGGCGAGACCACCTCGGTCGAACTGACCGAAGCCTGCATCGCCGCGGCCGAGGGCCAAGGCGCGCTGAACGCGTTTGTCCACAGGACTGCGGACATGGCCCGCCAGATGGCCGCCGAGGCCGACAAGCGCATTGCGGCGGGCAATGCGACCGCCATGACGGGCATCCCCGTGGGCGTGAAGGACGTGTTCGCCGTCAAGGGCGTGCCGACCCAAGCGGGCAGCAACATCCTCAAGGGTTTCGTGCCGGAATATGAATCGACCGTCACGCGCAACCTGTGGGATGCGGGCGCGGTCATGCTGGGCAAGCTGAACCAGGACGAGTTCGCCATGGGCTCGACCAACGAATCGAGCTGCTACGGCCCCGCGGTGAACCCGTGGCGTGGGCCGGACGGTCAGCAGCTGACGCCGGGCGGCTCCTCGGGCGGGTCCGCCGCCGCCGTGGCTGCCGACCTGGTGATCGCCGCGACCGGCACCGATACCGGCGGCTCGATCCGCCAGCCCGCGGCCTTCACCGGCACGGTCGGACTGAAGCCCACCTATGGCCGCGTCAGCCGTTGGGGCACGATCGCCTATGCCTCCAGCCTGGATCAGGCGGGTCCGATGACCAAGACGGTCCGCGACGCCGCGATCATGCTGGGCGCGATGGCATCGGCCGATCCGATGGACAGCACCTGCGCCGACCTGCCCGTCCCCGATTTCGAGGCCGCGCTGACCGGCGACATCCGCGGCAAGCGCATCGGCATTCCGCGCGAATACCGCATGGAGGGCATGCCCGACGCCATCGACGCACTGTGGAAGCAGGGCGCCGAGATGCTGCGCGATGCAGGCGCCGAGATCGTGGATATAAGCCTGCCCCACGCGAAATACGCGCTGCCGGCCTATTACGTGATCGCCCCCGCCGAGGCGTCCTCGAACCTCGCGCGCTATGACGGGGTGCGCTACGGGCATCGCGCCAAGCTGGCGCAGGGCGACGGCATCGTCGAGATGTACGAGAAGACCCGCGCCGAGGGCTTCGGCCCCGAGGTGCAGCGCCGCGTGATGATCGGCACCTATGTGCTATCGGCGGGCTTCTACGACGCCTATTACAACCGCGCCCGCAAGGTCCGCGCGCTGATCAAGCGCGACTTCGAGAACGCCTTCGCCGACGGGATCGATTCGATCCTGGCGCCGACCACCCCCTCGGCGGCCTTCGCCCTGGGATCGGTCGACAAGGGCGATCCGGTGCAGATGTACCTGAACGACGTGTTCACGGTCACGCTGAACCTGGCGGGTCTGCCGGGCGTCGCGGTGCCGGTCGGGCAGGACGCGCAGGGGCTGCCGCTTGGCCTGCAGATGTTCGGTCGTCCCTTCGAGGAAGGCGATCTGCTGAACCAGGCGTCGGTGCTGGAACGGGCCGCAGGTTTTGTGGCCAAGCCCGACCGCTGGTGGTAACGTCGGCGGGCAAGCGAACGGAGGCGTGATGCGCGGCTGGAAGGTGATCTTTGTGCTGGCGCTGGCCGGCTGTGGCGTCAACCAGGGTTGGAACCCGAACTATCAGTTCGAGAACAACCCCTATGGCGAATATCGCGCCGCCCGCGAGGCGGCGCTGGTATCGAACAGCGGCCCCGTGCAGGAGATCCCTGTCGCGCGTCCCTTCTATGCGCCGAAGGCTGCCGATATCGCGGGCAAGGACCCGGTCCCCGCCCCGGCCACCATGGGCGTGCGCAAGCTGCGGATCGTCAGGCCCGCCGCGCAGGCGGACGCGCCGGTCGACATCGCCCCGCAGATGCGGGCCGAACAGGCCCCATGACGCATCCCAGCCCGAATCATGGCGACAGGCGCGGCCAGCGCCCGTCGCTGATCGTGCTTCACTTCACCAAGATGATCGACGCGGCCTCTGCCCGTGCAAGGCTGTGCGACCCCGCGGCCGAGGTCAGCGCCCATTGGCTGATCGACGAGGACGGCAGCATCGACGCGCTGGTCCCCGAGGATCGTCGCGCGTGGCATGCGGGCGCGGGCAGCTGGCGCGGGCAGGACGACGTGAACAGCCGCTCCATCGGGATCGAGCTGGCAAATCCCGGCGACCGCCCCTTTGCCGCGCCGCAGATGGCCGCGCTGCGCGACCTGCTGCGCGGCATCATGGCTCGCTGGCAGATCGGCCCCGATGCGGTGATCGCGCATTCCGACCTTGCACCGGGGCGCAAGGACGATCCCGGCCCCCGCTTCGACTGGGAAGGTCTGGCCCGCGAAGGACTGGCCGTGTTCACCCGCAGGACCGCCGCCGACGCGCCGCTTGCGCAATCGCTGACGGCCATAGGATATCCCGAAGGCGACGCCGATGCGCGGCTGGCGGCCTTTCGCCTGCGCCATCGCCCCTGGGCGCGCGGCCCCGAGACCGGCGCCGACCGGGCCGTCGCCGCCGCGCTTCGCGACTTGACGGCCTGAGGCCCCTCGTCCATATCCGCAGCTGCGCGGAGGGCCGGATGACCGTGGCGGTGCAGACCGTCGAGGAAAGTCCGGACTCCATGAGGTAACGGTGCCGGGTAACGCCCGGCGGGGGCAACCCCAGGGAAAGCGCCACAGAGAACAGACCGCCCGTGTCCGCACGGGTAAGGGTGAAACGGTGGGGTAAGAGCCCACCGGGGGACTGGCAACAGGACCCGCATGGCAAGCCCCACCGGGAGCAATGCCGAATAGGGATCGCGCGCGGGGGCAACCCCGCAGGGCCACCTTGCCCCAGCAGATCCGGGTAGGCAGCTAGATCCGGCCGGCAACGGTCGGGGCAGATGAATGGTCATCCAGCCGCGCAAGCGGTGGACAGGATCCGGCTTACAGGCCCTCCGCGCGCATCACATCAGGTTTTCTTCGACTTGGCCCGCGCCTCGGTCGCCTTGGCGATGGCATCGGCGGCCTCGCCCTGCATCTTCTGCGCGAAGCCCACCATCTGCGCGGCATAGGCCTCGGCCCAGTCGGCAAAGCCCTTGCCGTCGCCGCCCGTCATCTTCATCGCCGAGGCGCGCATCTCCTCGCCCTGCTTGCGCATGGTCTCGTACTGGGTTTCCAGCGTGCCCTGCATCTGCTGCCACTGGTTGCGCACGGTATCGCTGGCCTGGGACAGATGCGCCTGCATCTGGCGGTTGACCTCTTCCTGCTGGGCCATCGCCTGTTCCTGCCACTTGCGGGCCTGGGTCATGGCCTCCTCGCTGTTCTTCGACATGGCATCCTGCCATTCGCCCATGCGTTCCTCGAAGGTGCGGGCATTGTCGGCCAGCGCGTTCAGCATGTCGGACATCTTCATCATCGCAGAATCCTCCTGGTGGCGGGGCGGAATGCGAAAGGCCCCCGGTTGCAGGCTGCATCCGGGGGCCTCTGCTTGTCAAATGCGATGCGCGTTACTGGTCGGTCTGGACGGGGCTGTCGGTCGGCAGACCGCGATTGGCCTCGATCTCGCGCCAGCGGGCGACGGCGGCGTTGTGTTCCTCGAGCGTGCGCGAGAAGGCGTGACCGCCCGTGCCGTCGGCGACGAAGAACAGGTACTCCGTCTCGTCTGGGTTCAGCGCGGCGCGGATCGCGGCACGGCCCGGATTGGCGATGGGCGTCGGCGGCAGGCCGTCGATCTGGTAGGTGTTGTATTCCGTCCGCGCGTTCAGTTCCGACCGGCGGATGCCGCGGTCCAGGATGCCCTGCCCGTTGGTGATGCCGTAAATGACCGTCGGGTCCGTCTGCAGGCGCATGCCCTGGCGCAGGCGGTTCACGAAGACGCTGGCGACCTGCGGGCGTTCATCCGCGACGCCGGTTTCCTTCTCGACGATCGAGGCCATGATCAGCGCCTCTTCGGGGCTGTCATAGGGCAGACCGAAGGGGCGATCCTCCCATGCCTGGGCCAGGATCGCTTCCTGGCGGCGGGCCATGTCGGCCAGGATCGCGTTGCGGTCGGCGCCCTTCTGCAGCTGATAGCTGTCGGGCGCGAGGCTGCCCTCGGCGGGGATCTCGGTCACCTCGCCGGTCAGGAACTCGGCCGCGCGCAGGGCCTCGACAACCTGCCAGCTGGTGACGCCCTCGGCCATGACCAGCGACAGGCGTACATCGGCCTTGGCCTCGGCCTGCGCGATCTCTTCGGGGCGTTCCTCGGTGGCAGGGTTGAAGCGGGCCATCTCCTCGTAGGCGCCTGTCTCGGGATTCATGTCGCGCAGCAGGACGCTGTTCTCGCGGACGCCCACGCGCACCAGCACCTCGGTCCCGCAGGTGGACGGCCCGCCCGCCGTGACCGTATCGACAATCTGTTCCATGCTGGCGCCCGGCGGCACGAGGAAGCTGCCGAATTTCAGGTCACGCGCCTTGCCCATGTAATCCGCGCCCGCGCGGAAGATATAGGCGTGGCTGATCGCCCCCTGCGAGGCCAGCTGGTTGCTGACCGCGTTCAGGCTGGCCCCCGGCGAGATCTGGACGCATTGCGCAACCTCGCTTGGACCCGGACCGCTGAATTCGCGCTTGGCCCATGCGATGGCGGCGGCGATCGCCACCATCAGCACGATCAGCAGCGTCAGAAAGTTCGACGCGATGTTGCGCCAGATCATTACCGGACCTTCCCGATGATCAGGCAGGCATTGGTGCCCCCGAAGCCGAAGCTGTTGGACAGCGCGACATCGACCTTGCGGCGGACGGCGGCATTGGCGGCCAGATCCAGCTGCGGCTCGACCGCGGGATTGTCCAGGTTGATCGTCGGCGGGCAGATCTGGTCGCGGATCGCGAGGATACTGAAGATCGCCTCGACCGCGCCTGCGGCGCCCAGAAGGTGGCCGATGCTGGACTTGGTGGACGACATGACCGCGTTCTTCGCGTGATCGCCCAGCAGGCGTTCGACCGCGCCCAGTTCGATCGTGTCGGCCATGGTGCTGGTGCCATGCGCGTTGATATAGTCGATCTGCGACGGCTCGATCCGGGCCGAGGCCAGCGCCGCCTTCATCGCGCGGAAGCCGCCATCGCCATCCTCGGCAGGGGCGGTGATGTGATAGGCGTCGCCCGACATCCCGTAGCCCAGCACCTCGGCATAGATCTTGGCGCCACGCGCGACCGCGTGCTCGTATTCCTCGAGGACGACGACGCCCGCGCCCTCGCCCATGACGAAGCCGTCGCGGTCGTCGTCATAGGGGCGGCTGGCCGATTTCGGATCGTCCTCGCGCTTGGTGGACAGGGCCTTGCAGGCGTTGAAGCCCGCGATCCCGATCTCGCTGATGGGGCTTTCGGCGCCGCCCGCGACCATCACGTCCGCGTCGCCGAAGGCGATCATGCGGGCCGCGTCGCCGATGGCATGGGCGCCGGTCGAACATGCCGTCACCGGCGCGTGGTTCGGACCCTTGAAGCCATAGCGGATCGACACCTGGCCCGAGATCAGGTTGATCAGCGCGCCGGGGATGAAGAAGGGGCTGACGCGCTTGGGGCCGCGTTCCTTGATCAGGACCGCCGTCTCGGCGATCGAGGTCAACCCGCCGATGCCCGAGCCGATCATCACGCCGGTGCGCAGCAGGTCCTCTTCGTCCTCGGGGGTCCAGCCCGCATCGGTCACCGCCTGATGCGCCGCCGCCATGCCGTACAGGATGAAGTCGTCGACCTTGCGCCGGTCCTTGGGCGCCATCCAGTCGTCGGGGTTGAAGGTGCCGTCCGTGCCGTCGCCGAAGGGAATCTCGCAGGCGTATTTCGTCACCACGTCCTTCGCGTCGAAGCGGGTGATCGGGCCCGCGCCCGATTGCCCTTCCAGAAGCCGCGACCAGGTTTCCTCGACCCCAGAGGCCAGAGGCGTGACCATACCCAATCCCGTAACGACAACCCTGCGCATCTTGGAAACCCTTGCCTGCCTTAGTTTGCGCGGTGATACACGCAGGAACCCCGGCACGCAACGCAACAACGCCTGCCCGTCGCGTGGAACAGGCAGACGTGAAGCCACTGAGGGGTCAGTGGAATTCCAGGACGGACTTGTCGTTCGACAGGTGACGCTCGGCCAGTTTCCGCCCGTGGACGCCCTTCACCAGCGGACGGACGGGGTGCGATACTTCTGCGAGACCAGCAGATCCGCAACAGGCAGCCTCTGTCGCGGGGCACCCGCGCGGATGCGGACGGGCCACATGTTCGGCGCATTGGTGCCGACGCCAACGAGCGGCATGGAGTTCCCACCGAAGCCATCTGCTTGGCTGACGGAGTTTTCAAGACCAATTTTGCAGGCACAGTGCACTGCGCCTTGTCCGTCAGTCGTCAAACACGAAGCCGAGTTGCTTCGCTGCATCAATACAGCCCGAGGGCGAGCGGACATGTCCACCCGCCCTCGACGAAGATGTTCAATTTCCGCCGTGCGATGTGCATCGAGGCGGCAGTCGGTCCCTGTTACAGCCCCGCAGCGCGGAAATCCGCCAGCAGGTCGCGCTCGGGGCGGGCGCCGACATGGCCGATCACCTCGGCGGCGGCGATGCAGCCCATGCGGCCCGCGACCTCCAGCGGCCGCCCCGAGGCGAGGCCATAGATCAACCCGGCGGCGAACTGGTCCCCCGCACCCGTCGCATCCACCGGCACCACACGATGGACCGGCGCGGTCACACGTTCCTCGTTGCGGATCAAGATCGCATCGTCGCCCGATCGCGTGCAGACGACCGTACCGCAATCGGCGGTCGCAAGGCGCAGCGCCTCTTCCAGGTCCTCGACCTGATAGAGCGACTGCCATTCGTGGACATTGCCGATGACGTAATCCATGCGCCCCGCGACCAGTTCGCGGAAATCGTCGCGATGCCGGTCCACGCAGAACGGATCCGACAGCGCGATGCCCGCCTGCCCGCCCGCGCGGTGGATCTGGTCGGCAGCCTTCATGAAGGCGTCCTTGCCCTTGGGCTTGTCGAACAGATACCCCTCCAGGAACAGCCAGCCCGCCCCGTCGAAGACCGCCGGATCGACATCCTCCGGCCCCAGCTCGGCCGAGATGCCGAGATAGGTGTTCATCGACCGTTCTCCGTCGGGGGTCACGAAGATGATGGTGCGCGAACTGGGCAGGTTGCCGCCCGGAACCGGCGCGTTGACGAAGCGCGTGCCCGCACCCTCGGTCTGGGCGACATAGCTGCGGCCGATCTCGTCATCGGCGACGCAGCCGATGAAGGCGGTGCGCAGGCCCAGCTTGCCGATGCCCGCAAGCGTGTTCGCCACGCTGCCGCCCGCTGCCATGCGAGAGCCGGAATGGCGTTCGGAATGGTCGTCCGCCTGCGCCGCCATCAGGTATTCCGAGCGTTCGCGGTCGACCAGCTGCATGATCCCCTTCTCGATCCCCAGCTGTGCCAGGCGCTCTTCCTCGGTGGGGGCGATGATGTCCATGACGGCATTGCCGATGCCGATGACATAGGGCTCGTTCATTCGGTCTTCTCCTCGAATGCGCAGAATTCTTCGATGGGGCAGATGGCGCAGCGGGGCCGCCGCGCCTGGCAGACATAGCGTCCGTGCAGGATCAGCCAGTGATGGGCATGGGTCTGGAACCGCGCGGGGACGTGATCCTCGATCGCGCGCTCGACCTCGTCCACGTCGCGGCCCGGGGCGATGCGGGTCCGGTTGCCGACGCGGAAGATATGGGTATCGACGGCCTGCGCGGGATGGCCGAAGGCGCAGGACAGGACCACGTTCGCGGTCTTGCGCCCCACCCCCGGCAGCGACATCAGCGCCGCGCGGCTGTCGGGAACCTCGCCGCCGTAATCCTCGACCAGGATGCGGGACAGGGCGATGACGTTCTTGGCCTTCTGGCGGAACAGGCCGATGGTCTTGATGTGCTCGGTCACGCCTTCGAGGCCCAGATCCAGCATCTTCTGCGGCGTGTCGGCCTGCGCGAACAGCCCGCGCGTGGCCTTGTTCACCCCGACATCGGTCGCCTGCGCCGACAGCGCGACGGCCACGACCAGCGTGAAGGGGTTCACGAAGTTCAGCTCGGTCTCGGGTGCGGGGTTGGCGTCCTGCAGCCGCGAGAAGATCGCGACCTGCGTGCCGAAGGGCAAGGCTGGGGGAAGGCGTTTCGACATGATCCCCCGCTTTTGACCGCGCCCGCGCGCCAATGCAAGCGCCGCGCGGAATTCCGCACCGGACCGTGCAGTTCACCGAAACTTGGCTTTCCATTTGCCCGGAACTGCGACAGCGTGCCACGCGTTGAAACCGGCCCGACAGCGGGCCGACAAGAACAAGACGGCGCGGCACATGCCCCGCCACCGGAACATCGAAAGGGAGCTCCGATGAAACTCCGCAGCACCGCAATCCTGGCCGTTTCCGGCCTCATGGTCCTTGGCGCCTGCGCCGATCCGAACGCCACGGGCACGGGGACCGGCACCGGTCTCAGCCGCACCCAGCAGGGCGCGCTGGCAGGGGCCGCCGTCGGCGCGCTCTATGGCGCGACGCGCGACGACGACAACAACAACGAAGGCCGCGATGCTGCGCGTGGCGCGATCCTCGGCGCGGCTGCCGGCGCGATCGCGGGCAACATCCTGGACCGCCAGGCGGCGGCGCTGGAACAGTCGATCCAGAACCCGAATGTCCAGATCGTGAACCACGGGTCCTACCTTCAGGTCGTCATGCCCGAGGGCATCCTGTTCGCGACCGACAGCGCAGCGGTTTCCGGCCCCGCCCAGAGCGACCTCTATGCCGTGGCGCGGAACCTGAACCAGTATCCGAACAGCCGCGTCGAGGTCATCGGCCATACCGACAATACCGGCAGCGCGTCCTACAACCAGGACCTGTCGCAGCGCCGCGCGCAGTCGGTTCTGGGCATCCTGTCGGCGGCAGGCGTCAGCCAGAACCGCATGGTCGCCGTCGGCCGCGGCCTGACGCAGCCCGTCGCGTCGAACGACACCGCATCGGGTCGTGCGCAGAACCGCCGGGTCGAGATCATCATCCGCCCGACGCAGTAACAATGGCGGGCCGGTTCACCCCGGCCCCAACCCACCGAAAACGAGAAACCCCCGGCTGCCATGCGGCACCGGGGGTTTCTTCATTCCAGGGACGGGGCGGCGCTCAGTTCAGGCGGCGCGCCACATCCTCGATCGCATCGTCGATCCCGGCCGAGCGGTTGCCCGCCTGGACCTGCTTTGCCAGCAGCTCGGAGGCGGCGGACACGGCAGCGGCGACGGCCTTGTCACGGACGGCGCGCACGGCGTCGTTCTCGGCGCTGGCGATCTGATCCTCGGCCGCCTGCAGGCGACGGTCGATCGAACGTGCCAGATCGTCCTGCGCGCGCGCGGCCTGAGCCTCGGCGTCGCGACGGGCATTGGCGACGATTTCCTCGGCCTGGCCCTTCACCTCGCGCTGGCGGCGCTCGTAGCTGGCATAGATCTCCTGAGCTTCCTCGCGAAGGCGGCGTGCCTCGTCCAGATCGGCGCGGATGCCCTCGGCACGCTTGTCCAGCAGGCCGCCCAGAAGGGCCGGAACCTTGAAGTAGACCAGCACGCCGATGAAGACGATGAACGCCAGCAGCACGATGAAATCGGTGTTGCGCAGCGAGAAGAACGGACCCGACGCGGCGGCTGCCGGACCGGCGATCATCGCGCTGGCGGCTGCGGTTGCGAGAAGACGCTTCATTGCACCGCTCCTTTCATCCGGGCGTCGATGGCGGCGTCGATGCTGGCGGCATCGGCGTTGCCACCGAAGGACGCGACCAGTTCGGCGGCGACATCACGGGCGACTTCGCGCGCGCCGGCATCCGACGATGCGCGGATCTCGCGCAGGCGTGCCTCGGATTCGGCGGTGCGGGCCGCGATTTCGGCATCTGCCTTGGCGATTGCCGCGTCCAGCTCGGCCTGGATCTCGGCGCGGTTCTGCGCCACGATCGCCTGAGCTTCGGACCGGGCGTCGGCCAGGGCCTTGTCATAGGCAGCTTCGGCCGCACGGGCCTTCTGCTTGAATTCCTCGGCGGCCATCAGATCGCCGGTGATCGCGCCCTGACGGTCCGACAGGACGGCGGCGATACGGGGCAGCGCGACGCGCGACAGGACCAGATAGAGGACCACCAGCGTCACGACCAGCCAGAAGATCTGGTTGCCGAACGTGGTCAGATCCAGCTGCGGAAGTCCCGCGGCTTCGGCATGGCCCGCTGCATCGGCCCCGTGGGCCGCGGCATCGGTGCCGTGGGCTGCGTCGTGACCGACGACTTCGCCCTCAGAGTGTTCGACCGCGTGGGTGGCGGCCTCTTGCAACAGGCTGAACATTTCCTACCCCATGGCCTTGAAGATCACGATGGGGCGGGGGCGAACCCCCACCCCGCCGCAAGGATGGCGTGGGATCAGACCGCGAACATCAGCAGAAGCGCGACGAGGAACGAGAAGATCCCCAGTGCTTCCGCAAAGGCCATGCCGATGAACAGCGTGGCGGTCTGACCGGCAGCAGCCGACGGGTTGCGCAGGGCACCGGCCAGGAAGTTGCCGGCGACGTTGCCCACGCCGAGGGCTGCGAAGCCCATGCCGAACGCGGTCAGGCCGACGCCGATGTACTGGCCCAGTTCTGCGATATTGCCTTCCATGGTATCTCTCCTTGCGGTTGGAAGATTGGCGATCTTGGTTGGGCGACCCCGGCAGGGGTCGCTGTCGCTGCGCGTCGTCGCCTCAGTGCGACGGGTGCAGCGCATCCTTGAGGTAGACGCAGGTCAGGATCGTGAAGACGTAAGCCTGCACGAAGGCCACCAGCACTTCGAAGGCATACATGCCGACGACGGCCACGATGGCGACGGGTGCGACCGCGGCGATTGCCGCGAAGCCTGCGAAGACCTTGATGACGGCGTGGCCCGCGATCATGTTGCCTGCCAGACGGATGGACAGGCTGAGCGGACGCACGAAGTAGCTGATGACCTCGATCACGGCCAGGATCGGACGCACGGCCAGCGGCGCGGACTTGATCCAGAACAGTTCGAGGAAGTGGCTGCCGTTCTTGACGAAGCCGATGACGGTCACGCCGATGAACACGGCCATGGCCAGCACGCCGGTCACCGCAATATGCGAGGTGACGGTGAATGCGGTCGGAACCAGGCCAAGCATGTTGCCGAAGCAGATGAACATGAACAGCGTCAGGACATAGGGGAAGTACTGCAGGCCGTCCTTGCCGGCGATGTCCTCGATCATCTTGTGAACGAGGCCGTATGCCATCTCGGCGACCGACTGCGCGCGGTTCGGGACCACGGCGCGGCCACGGGTGCCCAGCACCAGCAGCGCGATGGACGCAAGCGCGGTCAGCGCCAGCCACAGCGTGACGTTGGTGGGCGTCCACCAGTGGACCTCGGCCCCGCCGAAGAGCGGCTTGACCACGAACTGGTCCATCGGGTGGAATTCAAGGCCGCCGCCAGTCGCTTCCGTCGCCACGATCAATCCCTCTCGTCACTGCCCGGCCTCGGGCCGGTATCCTTGTCGATCTCGCCCGCGGTGCGCATCATCGTCTTGATGCCGGCCGCGAGGCCGAGAAAAATGAAGATGACCATCATCAGGGGCATCGTCCCCAGAAGATAGTCCAGACCGTAACCGATCGCCCCGCCAAGCCCCAGCCCGGTCACAAGCTCGATCACCATCCGCCAGGCCAGGTTGGCCTGTTCGTACTTGCCCATCGGACCTGGGGTCCGCGGACCGGGTGCCTTCGCGGCCAGCTTCTCCTCGAGCGCGCGGAGACGGTCGGCATCCCATCCCTTTTCCGCGTCGTCCCGGGGTTCACCGGCCATGCTTCACGCCCCCGTGTTCGTTGGAGGCTGTCTAGAAAGAACAGCCCCCCAAGTCAAGCACGGGGTTCCCCGTTGCAAGCCCATGAAAAGGCGCAATATTCGCAATTCGCCGCGCGCATTGCATTCCGCGGCGCGGCAGGACATTATTCAACCCGCTGGTTGACCAAGGCCCGATCCCCATATGCCCCCTGCCCCCGTTCCACCATCCGGCCCCGACCGGCTGGACCTGATCTTCGCGGCCCTTGCCGATCCCACGCGCAGGCGCGTGATGTCCATGCTGCTGGAAGACGACATGGCCGTCAGCGACGTCGCCCAGCCCTTCGAGATGAGCCTTGCGGCCGTGTCCAAGCACCTCTCGGTGCTTGCAGCCGCGGGCCTGATCCGTCAGGAACGGCGGGGCCGGATCACCTGGTGCATGCTGGACCCTTCGGGAATGCGCATGGCCTCGGTCTGGATGCAGGGCTTCGGACAATTCGATCCGGTGGACCTGGACGATTTCGAACGCTTCCTGGAAGCCGAACTGAGGGAAATGGATGACGACGACGCCTGAGGTCCTGTGCATCGGGGCGATGCTGTGGGACGTGATCGGCCGCGCGCCGCGCCGCATGGCGCCCGGTGCGGACGTGCCGGGACGGATCCGCCACATTCCGGGGGGCGTCGCGCTGAATGTCGCGGTCGCGCTGGCCCGTTGGGGCGTCTCGCCCGCCGTGCTGTCCGCCGTGGGCCGCGACCCCGAGGGCGAGGCCCTGATCGCCGAGGCCGAGCGTCTGGGCGTGCTGACCGGGCACCTGTTCCGCGACGGCGGCCTGCCCACCGACTGCTACATGGGCATCGAGGACAGCGAGGGGCTGATCGCGGCCATCGCCGACGCCCATTCGCTGGAGGAGGCGGGCGACGCGATCCTGTCGCCCCTGGACGACGCGCTGGCCGCCTGGTCGCGCCCCGTCGTGCTGGACGGCAACCTGACCGAGGATCTGCTGGCCGTGATCGCCCGCGATCCGCGCCTGTCCCATGCCGATCTGCGCGTGGTGCCCGCAAGCCCCGGCAAGGCCGAGCGGCTGGAGCCCCTGATCGCCGCTCGGCGCGGCTGCTTCTATCTCAACCGTCTCGAGGCCGAGATCCTGGCCGGGCGCGCCTGCGCGGATGCCGCCAGCGCCGCCGAGGCCGTGGTCGCGCGCGGCGCGGCCCGCGTGCTGGTCACGGACGGTCCCCATGCGGCGGCGGATGCGATGGCCAACGGGCCGACCCTGACCCATCGCCCGCCCCCCGTCACGGTCGCGCGCGTCACCGGCGCGGGCGATTGCTTCCTTGCCGCGCATCTTGCGGCCGAATTGAAGAACCAGCCGCGCGATGCGGCCCTGCGGCAGGCGGTCGAAGCCTCTGCCGCGCATGTCTCCGGAAAGGACGTCCCCTGATGAAAGATGCCCCCCTCAGCTTCTCGCCCGAAGTCGCCGACGCGTTGAAGCAGGGCCGCCCGGTCGTCGCGCTGGAATCCACGATCATCACCCACGGGATGCCCTGGCCGCAGAACCTGGAAATGGCCCAGAAGGTCGAGGATGTCATCCGCGAAGGCGGTGCCGTGCCCGCGACCATCGCCGTGATGGGCGGCCGCATCCATGTCGGCCTGACCACCGACGAACTGACCGCGCTGGCCCAGACCCCGCCCGACCAGGCGATGAAGCTGAGCCGCGCCGACCTGGCCGTCTGCATCGCGAACGGTCGCACCGGCGCCACGACGGTCGCGGCCACGATGATCTGCGCCGAACTGGCGGGCATCCACGTCTTTGCCACCGGCGGCATCGGCGGCGTGCATCGCGGCGCGGAAACCAGCTTCGATATCTCGGCCGACCTGCAGGAGCTGGGCCAGACCCCCGTCACCGTCGTCGCGGCGGGCGCGAAGGCGATCCTCGACCTGCCCAAGACCTGGGAGGTTCTGGAGACGCTCGGCGTTCCCGTCATCGCCTTCGGTCAAGACGAGCTGCCCGCCTTCTGGTCGCGCGAGAGCGGCATCAAGGCGCCGCTGCGCATGGACGATCCGGCGGAGATCGCCGGGGCCGCGAAGATGCGCGCGCGCCTGGGCCTCAAGGGCGGCCAGCTGGTCGCGAACCCGATCCCGGCCGATGCCGAGATCGCGCGCGACGAGATCATGCCCGTGATCGAACAGGCCCTGGCCGAGGCCGAGGCGCAGGGCATCGCGGCCAAGGCCGTCACGCCCTTCCTGCTGGGCCGCATCTTCGAACTGACCGAGGGCCGCTCGCTGGCCTCGAATATCGAGCTGGTGCTGAACAACGCCCGCCTGGCCGCGAAGATCGCCGCCGCCTTCTGATCAGGCGACGGGATTGTCGAACAGGGTCCGCAGATCGAAGCTGTCGGCCCTGTTCAACTTGTCGGCGTGCCGGTCCAGGAATGCATCGGCCGCCGCCTGCCCCGCGGATTTCATGTCCTCCAGCATCCCGGGCCGCGGCAGCAGCTTGGACCGCGCGTTCAGGTCGTTCATCAGCTTGTCGTCGTCGATCAGGTGCACCAGCACGTTCTTCATGGCGCGGTTGTTCATCCGCCCCTCGTCGAACAGTTTCTTGACGAAATTGATCGCCCGCAGCTGCGACAGAAGCGAGCTGTTGAAGCTGACCTCGTTCACGCGATCCGCGATCTCGACCGGGCTGCGCGGGACCACGTCGCGGACCAGCGGATTGATCGCCACGATCAGGATGTCGCGCGGGAACCGCCCCTCGTACAGCGGAAACAGCGCCGGGTTGCCGGTAAAGCCCCCGTCCCAATAGGCCTCGGTCATGCCGGATGCGGGGCACGGGATCTCGACCGCCTGGAACATCGTCGGCAGGCAGGCCGAGGCCATGATCGCATCGACCGTCGCATCCGCCCCCGTGAACACCCGCAGCCGCCCCGTCCGCACATTGGTCGCCGCCACGAACAGCTCGGGGCCGCCCGCGCAGGCGTAATCGGCATAGGGAAGCCCCTGCATCAGCGGCCCGAGCGGGTTGGTATAAAGCGGGCCGTAATCGTAGGGGCTGAAGATCCGGGTCAGGTTCTCGAGCCAGGCCGAGGGCTGGAACATCTCGGTCCAGCGCTGCATCGTGCGGTTCATCGGCATCAGCGACTGCGTCCAGCGCACGATGCGGTTGTCGCTCATCAGGCCGACCTCGGACCACAGGCGGTCCAGGTTCTCCTTGGCGGCCATGCGCCCCGCGCGCCCGCCATGCGCGCCCAGGCCCGCCTTCAGCGCCGCGCCGTTCAGCGCCCCGGCCGAGGTGCCGCTGACGGCGGCGATCTCCAGCCAATGTTCATCGAGAAGACGGTCCAGGACGCCCCAGGTGAAGGCGCCATGCGCCCCGCCGCCCTGCAGGGCCAGGTTGACCGATTTGCGTTCCATCCAGCCCCGCATTCCTTTCGCAGTCGCAGAAAGGATAGGAAGGCGGGGCCGATGACGCAAGCTGCCGGGGGATCAGTCCTCGGCGTTGGCCTCGGCGCGGCTTTTCCCGGCAACATCCAGCGCCAGCGTGGCCGCCATGAAGGCATCCAGGTCGCCGTCCAGCACGCCCTGCGTGTCGCTGGTTTCCTCGGAGGTGCGCAGGTCCTTGACCATCTGGTAGGGGTGCAGGACGTAGGACCGGATCTGGTTGCCCCAGCCGGCCTCGCCCTTGGCGGCGTGCTGGGCGTTGATCTCGGCGTTGCGGCGGTCCAGCTCCATCTGGTACAGGCGCGCCTTCAGCGCGGCCATCGCGTTGGCGCGGTTCTGGTGCTGCGACTTCTCGGAACTGGTCACAACGATGCCGGTCGGGATGTGCGTGATCCGCACTGCCGAGTCGGTCGTGTTGACGTGCTGACCGCCCGCACCGGACGAGCGGTAGGTGTCGATGCGGATCTCGTTGTCGGGGACCGTGATCTCGATATTCTCGTCGACGACCGGATAGACCCAGACGCTGCTGAAGCTGGTGTGGCGACGCGCGGCGCTGTCATAGGGGCTGATGCGGACAAGGCGATGCACGCCCGATTCCGACTTCAGCCAGCCATAGGCGTTGTGCCCGCTGATCTTGTAGGCCGCGCTGCGGATGCCCGCCTCGTCGCCGCCGGTCTCGGACAGAAGCTCGACCTCGTAGCCCTTCTTCTCGGCCCAACGGACATACATCCGCGCCAGCATCGACGCCCAGTCGCAGCTTTCGGTGCCGCCCGCGCCCGCGTTGATTTCCAGGAAGGTGTCGTTGCCGTCGGCCTCGCCGTTCAGCAGGGCCTCCAGTTCCTTCTGCGCGGCCAGCTCGGCCAGCGATTTCAGGTTCGCCTCGGCCTCGGAGACCAGGTCCGCATCGCCCTCTTCCTCGGCCAGTTCGACCATCTCGGCATTGGCGGTCAGGTCGGCATCGATCCGGCGATAGGTCTCGATCGCGTCGGCCAGCGCCTGGCGTTCGCGCATCAGCTTCTGCGCGCGGGCCGGGTCGGACCACAGGTCGCCATCCTCGATCATGGCGTTCATTTCTTCCAGGCGATGGGGCGCGGTCTGCCAGTCCATGCGCTGACCCAGCAGCGTCAACGAGCGACGGATGGATTCGATTGTGGACTGCGTCTCGGCGCGCATGGAATTCCCCTTCTGGTGCGAGGGGCAGACATAGCTTGCCCCGCATCCGGCGGCAAGACCGGGCGAAGCCGCCGCGCCGAAAGGATTAATCCATTATGGATAATCAAATTACATTTAAATTGATTCAATTATTATTTCGTTTATATTTTGGCCCGTGATCTTTTAAATGTCTCCGAGGTTATCATGTCCCATCAGAGTCACGGAATGAGCGGTTTCGACCGCTTCGTCGAAGCCTGCCTTCACGGCGAGGCGCTGAACAGCACCGATCATGTCCTGCCGCAGGTCTTCGGTCGCCTTCTGAACCACAACCCGCTTGTCTGGCACGGCGACGAACAGGTGCTTCTGTCCGTCTTCGGCAGCCTGATCGACACGCTGCGGCTGGATGACGAGAGCGGGCCTGCCGATGCGGGGCTGACCTTCTTCGGGCAGTTCATCGACCACGACGTGACCTTCGACGTGACCAGCGTCATCGGCCGCACCATCGACCCCCGTCGCATCCGCAACATCCGCACGCCCAACATGGACATGGATTGCGTCTATGGCGACGGCCCCGAAGCCAGCCCGCATCTCTATACCGAGCTGGAGGGCCACGAGGGCTACCTGCTGTTCGGGCGGTCGGACTATCACCTGGACCTGGCGCGCAACGCCAAGGGCACGGCGCTGATCGGCGACCCGCGCAACGACGAGAACATCTTCGTCAGCCAGATCCAGGGCGCCTATATCTGCCTGCACAACCTGATCCTGCGGCAGCTTCACACCAACGGGCCGATGGCCTCGGACATCCGCGACCGCTCGATGGCCGGCACCTCGAACGACCTGTGGTCGGGAAATGCGAGAATACCGGTAAATGATTATCAAATCGCCCGGCGTTTCGTCCAATTGCATTATCAGACGCATGTCATGGACGATTTTCTTCCGGGTTTCGTGGCGCAGAATGCGCTTTACGACGCGAAGGAAGGCGCGGGTTATCTCAGCGATGCGCCGCTGATGCCGGTCGAGTTCTCGGGCGCCTGCTTCCGCTTCGGCCATGCGACCGTCAGGAACCGCTATCAGCTGTCGCCGGGATCCGAGATCTCGATCTTCGGGCATCGCGGCAAGCGGACGGCGGAACACCAGATGGACATGGGGCTGTTCTTCCAGTCGAGCCACCAGCCCGCGCAGAAGGCCCGCCCCGTCGGGCTGGGCGTGGCCGAGGGCCTGTTCGAGCTGCCCTTCATCCATGACGGCCTGCACCTGCCCAACGGCACCGAAGTCCCGGTCGAACTGGCGCGCAAGCTGCCGCTGCGCAACATCCTGCGCGACCGCTACGCGCTGGAGATCGCAAGCGGCCAGCAGGCCGCGGCGGCGCTGGACCTGCCCGCCCTGCCCGCGCCCGAGGTTCTGGCCGATGCGGGGATCACGCGTACGCCGATGTGGTTCTATGCCCTGCAAGAGGCCGATGCCGGCGGCCAGGGTCGCCTGACCGGCGTGGGCGGACGGATCGTGGCGACCACGCTTATCCGCATCCTGCAGGCCGACCCCGACAGCGTATGGCACGCCCACGGGTTCGAGCCGCTGCCCGAGCTGGCCCGGATCGGCGACTGCTTCGCCTGGGTCGAGGAGAACCGCGTCGACCTGCTGGGCCACGCGGATCTGCTGAACGGTTAGTACAGCCCGCCCGAGGACATCGTCCCGAAATCGGGCCGCTTGGGGATGACCCGCTTCTGGCCGGTCGAGGTGGTGATCGACTGCCCCGTCCGGCCCGAGGCCCCGGCCTCCCACGGCAGGATGACGGTGGCGTCCCCGAAGCCCGACACGACATAGGGCGACAGCCAGTCCGGATCGGTCCCGTCGCGGAAATATTCGCTGATGACGTTCGGCCCCGTCGCATCGTCCGGCAGGCGCTGGCCCGTCACGCGGTCGATCTTGACCCAGTAGCCGCCCGGCGGGACCTTGAACTCGGTCCCGCCGAACTCGCGCACGGCCTCGCGCATGAAGGCGTTGAAGACGGGAACGCACAGCGTCCCGCCATAGGCGCTGGACCCGAGCGAGCGCGGCTGGTCGTACCCCAGATAGCAGCCCGCCACGATATTGCTGGAATAGCCGATGAACCACACGTCCTTGGCGTCGTTCGTGGTGCCCGTCTTGCCCGCGATCGGCACCGGCAGGTTCACGCCCTTGCCCGAGCCACGCTTGACCACGCCCTCCATCATCGAGGTCAGCTGATAGGCCGTGACCGCGTCCATCACCCGTTCGCGGTTGTTGTCGATGACCGGCCCCTGGCCGAAGGGCAGCGCCTGCATGCCGCAGGTCTCGCAGACGCGCTTGTCGTGGCGATAGACGGTGCGCCCGCGACGGTCCTGCACGCGGTCCACCAGCGTCGGCTCGACCCGCTCGCCGCCATTGGCGAACATCGCATAGGCCGCGACCATCTTGAACAGCGTCGTCTCCTGCGCGCCAAGCGAGTTGGCAAGGAAGGGCCGCAGCTTGACATAGACGCCGAAGCTCTCGGCATAGCGGGCGACGTTCTCCATGCCGATATCGTCGGCGATGCGGATGGTCATCAGGTTGCGCGACTGTTCGATCCCGGTGCGCAGGGGCGTCGGGCCGTAATGGCGGCCCGAGCTGTTCTTGGGCTCCCACAGGCCCTGCGGCGTGTTGATGCGGATGGGTTCGTCCACCACGATCGTCGCGGGGGTATAGTTGTTGTCCAGCGCGGCGGCATAGACGAAGGGCTTGAAGGCCGAACCCGGCTGGCGCTGCGCCTGCGTCGCGCGGTTGAAGACCGAGGACTGGTACGAGAACCCGCCCTGCATCGCCAGCACGCGCCCCGTGTTCACGTCCATCGCCATGAAGCCGCCCTGCACCTGCGGCACCTGCCGCAGCGTCCAGCGGATGAAGCTGCCATCGCTGTCGCTGGTCATCGCGCGCACCAGCACCACGTCGCCCAGTTCCAGAAGGTCGGACGCGACCTGCGCGCGCGGGCCCAGCTGCCCGCTGTCGCGATCCAGCCTGCGTGCCCATTGCACGTCGCGCGCCGGGATCCAGTGGCCGTCGGCGTCCTCCTCGATCCCCTCGATGCCGATGCGGGCGTCGCTTGCGCCCAGTTCCAGCACGACGGCGGGGTGCCAGCCGGGAATGTCGCGCGGCAAGCGCAGGTCCCACAGGGCGCCGCGCCATTCGGCCTCATTGTCCAGCAGGTCGGCGGCGATCACCTCGCCCGTGCCGCGCCAGACGCCGCGACCGCGGTCGTAATCCTCCAGCGCGCGCTGCAGCGCCGATGCGGCCTGGTCCTGCAGGTTCGGCTCGACCGTGGCGCGGATGGTCAGGCCGCCGCCGAAGAACTCCTCCTCGCCGAACTCGCGGCTCAGCTGGCGGCGGATCTCGTCGGTGAAGTAGTCGCGCGGCGGCATCTGGCTGCCGGCCGAGGGGAAATCGCCGTTCTGGACCGAGCGCAGCGGCAGACGCGCCTCGGACTGATAGATCGCCTCGTCGATGAAGCCGTTCTGCCACATCTCGCGCAGGACATAGTTGCGCCGCTCGGTCACGCGCTCTTTGGCGCGGACGGGGTGGTACCGCCCCGGCGCCTGCGGCATCGCGGCCAGCATCGCGGCCTCGTGCGGGGCCAGCTCGGCCAGCGCCTTGTTGAAATAGACCTGCGAGGCCGCGGCCACGCCGAAGCTGTTCTGCCCGAGGAAGATCTCGTTCAGGTACAGTTCCAGGATCTCGTCCTTGGTCAGCGTGCGTTCCAGCCGCGCGGCCAGGATCAGTTCCTTGACCTTGCGTTCGACGCTGCGGTCGCTGGACAGAAGGAAGTTCTTCATCACCTGCTGGGTGATCGTGGACGCGCCGCGCACGCTGTTGCCGCGGCTGGCGACGGCCTGCCACGCGGCCCCCACGATGCCCCGCAGGTCATAGCCCGGATGGCTGTAGAAGTTCTTGTCCTCGGCGCTGATGAAGGCCTGCTTGACCAGGTCGGGGATCTCCTCGACCGGGACGAAGATGCGGCGCTCCTCGGCGAATTCGTCGATCAGCTGACCTTCGCCGGAATAGACGCGGCTGATCGTCTTCGGCGCATACTGGGCCAGCGTCTCGTGGCTGGGCAGATCGCGGCTGTAGATCCAGAAGATCCCGCCCACGGTCAGCGCGGCGAAGAACAGACCGGTCACGACCCAGGAAAAGATCGCACCGAAGAAGGACAGGATGGGACGCAGCACGCAATAACCGCCTTGTGAACGCAGGTGAGGTCTCTATACCGCCCTTCGCCCGGACGGTCAAAGCACGTCAGCGTCGAAGAAGCTGCGTCCGCGCACCCTCGTCCCGCCACCATCCGAGCGTGGCGTCGGCCACCGCCTCGACCATGCGGGCGCGCCATGCCGGATCGGTCAGGTTCTGCCGGTCGTTCGGGTCGCTGATGAAGCCCAGCTCCAGCAGCGCCGAGGCGATGTCGGGCGATTTCAGCACCGAGAACGCGGCCCCCTGGATGGGCCTGCCATGCAGCCCGATGCCCTTCAGCGCCATGCGCGACGCCAACAGCCGCGCGAAGGCGTCCGATCGGGGCTGCGTGTCGGTGCGCGCGAAATCCATCAGGACATGGGCCAACGCGTCATCCTCGCCCGCAAGGTCCATGCCCGTCAGCAGGTCGGCGCGGTCGTGGCGCATCCCCAGTTGCCGTGCCGCGCGGGCATTGGCCTTGGTGTCCCAGACATAGACCGTCGCCCCCGCCGCCTGCCCCCGCGGCAACGCGTCGGCATGCAGCGACAGCATCAGGTGAGAGCCCGCCTCTCGTGCCGTGGTCATGCGCGATTCCAGCCCGACATAGACGTCGCGATCGCGCGTCATGTTCACCGTCACGCCGCGCGCCTGCAACGCGTCACGCAGTTCCTGCGCGAAGGTCAGCACCAGGACGGCCTCGGTCTCTCCTCCGGCCTGGGCGCCGGGGTCGAAGCCGCCGTGACCGGGATCCAGCGTCACGATCAGACCGTCGGCGCGTTCGAAGGGAACGATCTCGGCGGGGTCGGGCAGATTGCGCAGCGCGGCAGCGGCCGAGGGGCGCGGCGCGAAGGCCTCGTCCGAGACAGGATCCAGCAGGATGCGCAGGCCCGCCTCGGCGCCGCCCACATCCATTCCGGCCTCGGTCACGCGGAAGGGGCCAGGCAGTTCGAACACCATGCGCGACCAGCCGCGACGGAAGGCGCCCCATCGTATCGCAGGAAGAAGATCGTTCCCGAACAATCCCTTCGGGCTGCTTCCGCGAAAGTCTATACCCTTGACATCGACGACCAGGCGCGCCGGATCGCCCACCAGGAAGACGCGCCACGGAACGGGGCGGTCCAGCACCAGCCGGAACTCCAGCGGCTGGGGGCCGAAGACGCGCTGCCACCAGCCGTCGGGTGCCTGCGTGATGGATGACGCCCCCGTCAGCAGGCGGGCATCCTCGGCCATGGCAGGGACCGCCATGGCCAGCGCAAGGATCGCGGCAAGCGCCTTCATCTTGCGGCCATGAAGTCCGTCAGGCGGCGCAGACCCTCGGCGATGTCCTCGGTCGCGCGGGCATAGCTGAAGCGCAGCCACTGCCCTCCGCGGTCGGGATCGAAGTCCAGCCCCGGCGTCACCGCGACACCCGCGCCGTCCAGGATCTCTCGGGCCAGGTCCAGCGAATTGTCGGTCAGGTGCGACACGTCGGCATAGACGTAGAACGCGCCCTCGGGCGGGGCGATGCGGTCGAAGCCCGCCTTGGGCAACCCATCCAGCATCAGGCTTCGGTTGCGGGCATAGACGGCAAGGTTGGCCTCGGCCTCGGGGATGCAGTCAAGCGCGGCAAGGGCCGCGATCTGGCTGGCATGGGGCGGGCAGATGAACATGTTCTGGGCCAGACGCTCGAATGTGCGGACCATGTCGGGCGGCACCACCATCCAGCCCACGCGCCAGCCCGTCATCGAGAAATACTTGCTGAAGCTGTTGATGACGATCACGTCATCCGTCACTTCCAGCGCGGAATGGCAGCGATCGCCATAGGACAGCCCGTGATAGATCTCGTCCGAGATCAGCGTCATGCCGCGCGCCTTCGTGGCATCCGACAGCGCCTGCAGTTCCGGAACGGTCAGCACCGTGCCGGACGGGTTGCCGGGCGACGCGACGATCAGGCCCTGCGCATCGGGCAGATCCTCCGGTCGCGGCTGGAAGCGGTCCTCGGGGCGGGTCGGGATGCCGACCGGGTCCAGCGACATGGCCCGCAGGATCTGGCGATAGCTGGGATAGCCGGGGAACCCCATCGCCACCTTGTCGCCCGCCTCGAACAGGGCCGAGAACGCCAGCACGAAGGCGCCGCTGCTGCCCGCGGTCACGACCACCCGCGCGGGGTCCAGATCGATCCCGTACCAGCGGCGATAAAGGTCCGCGATCCCCTGCCGCAATTCGGGCAGCCCAAGCGCGACCGTGTATCCAAGCGGCGCGTCCAGCGCGTCGGCCAGCGCGCGACGGGCACCTTCGGGCGCGGGGGTGCCGGGCTGGCCGACCTCCATGTGGATGATGTGGCGGCCCGCCGCTTCGGCGCGGGCGGCATCGGCCATGACGTCCATGACGATGAAGGGGTCCACCTGACCCCGATCGGATTTGCGCATGCTCGGACCTCGGTTCTTTTGGCTGCCCTGATAGCGCGACAGGACCCGCGGGGCCAAGCACCTTCCTGCGGCATCGGTCACGCCGCCGTGTTCGCAGGCTGCTTGCGCCGCCGGACAGGTCGGTCCACTGTTTGTCGCGAAACGACCAGAGGTTCGCAGATGAAGCGCATGATCGCCGCCCTTGTCATGGGCACCGCACTGGCAGGCCCCGCCCTGTCCTTCGACATCCAGTCCATGTCCGACGAAGAAAAGGCAGCCTTCGGCGAGGCCGTTCGCGAATACCTCGTGGCCAATCCCGAAACCCTGGTCGAGGCGATCACCGCGCTGGAGGAACGCCAGGCCCAGACCGCCGCGATGGACGACCAGCAGCTGATCACCCAGAACAGCGAGGCGATCTTCCAGGACGATCACAGCTGGGTCGGCGGCAATCCGGACGGCGATCTGACCATGGTCGAGTTCATGGATTATCGCTGCGGCGTCTGCCGCCAATACAATGAATCGGTCTTCGACGCCGTCGAGGATGATGGAAATATCCGATTGATCGTGAAGGAATTTCCAATCCTCGGCGAGGATAGCGAACGCTCCAGCCGCTTCGCGCTGTCGGTCAAGGCGCTTGCGGGGGACGATGCCTACAAGGCCGCCCATGACGCGCTGATCACCCTGCGCAGCAGCGCCTCGGACGACGCGCTTCGCGGGATCGCGGACGAGATCGGCGTGGATGCCGACAAGGCCATCGCGGGCATGCAGGACGACGCCGTGACCGAGATCCTGCGCAAGAATTACGAGCTGGCGCAGAAGATGGGCATCCAGGGGACGCCCAGCTTCGTCATCGGCGATCAGCTGCTGCGCGGCGTTCCGCGCGCAGGCATCGCCTCGACGGTCGAACAGATCCGCGAGACGATGTGATCCCTGACGGACGAAGGGGCGGGCATGCCCTGCCCCTTCGTCCGGTTAGCGCGCCCTTAACCAGTCGATGACGACCCGGGCCGGGCCTGGTGATCAGGTCAGGTCCCTTCAACTGCCTGCTGCTAGATGAGGCCAATTGGCACCCTCATCTCAAGGACCATCCTGTGAAGAAAACCGCCTGACAGCCCGGGCGATCAGCTGGGACTCGACCGACGGATCATGCGTCACGTCGGGATGTTCCGATCATGGTCAAAACGTCCGACAGCCCGCAACCCGTGTTGCGGCCTGTCGGACGGATCGGTAGGAACCTGCCCCGGATCGTCCCCGTGGCAGCGCCTCAATCCTCGCTCGAGCGGGAATAGACGTCCTCGTAGCGGATGATGTCATCCTCGCCCAGATAGCTGCCGGTCTGGACCTCGATCAGGACCATCGGGACCTTGCCCGGATTCTCCATCCGGTGGACGGCACCCAGGGGGACATAGATGGACTGGTTCTCGGTCACGAGGGTGACCTGATCGTCCACGGTGACGCGGGCGGTGCCATTGACCACGATCCAGTGCTCGGACCGGTGGACATGGCTTTGCAGCGACAGCGCGGCGCCCGGCTTGACGACGATGCGCTTCACCTGGAAGCGGTCGGCAAGGGCCAGCGTCTCGAACCAGCCCCAGGGGCGATGGTCGCGCGGGAAGGATTCGGCCTGCTTGTGGCCCTTCTCCCTCAGCGCGGTGACGGCCTTGCGCACATCCTGCGCACGCGACTTGTCGGCCACCAGCACCGCATCCGAGGTGGCGACGACCATCAGGTCCTTCAGCCCGATCCCCACGACCTGCAGATCGGAATCCTCGGAGCGCAGCAGCACGTCGTCGCAATCGATCGCGGTCGAGTTCCGGCAGGCGACGTTGCCCCCCGCCTGCCCGTCCAGCTGTTCGCGCCAGACCGCGTCCCAACCGCCCAAATCCGACCAGCGCCCCGAGAAGCGCACGACGCTGAGGTTGCCTGCCTTTTCCATCACGGCAAAGTCGATGCTGTCGTCGCGGGCGCTGTCCCAGCCTGCGCGCGCAAGGCGCAGGAAGCCCAGGTCGACATGCGATTCATCGATGGCGCGGGTGACTGGCTTGATGAACTCGGGGGCATGGGCCTTGAACGCCTCGATCATGACGCGCGCGCTGAACAGGAAGATCCCTGCGTTCCACAGGAAATTGCCCGCCTGCAGCATCTGCTCGGCGCGCGCGGCGTCCGGCTTCTCGACGAAGCGGGTCAGCGGCTGGACCGCTTCGGGGCCGTTGCCGCCCAGTTCGAGATAGCCATAGCCGGTCTCGGGGCGATCGGGCGTGATGCCGAAGGTGACGATCCGGCCCTGGCGGGCGGCGACGGCGCCCGTCTCGACCGCTTCGCGGAATGCGTCCGCATCGGGGATCACGTGGTCCGAGGGCGCGACCAGCAGCAGCCCTTCGGGGTCGGTCTGCGCCTGCAGCAGGGCGGCGGCAAGGATCGCGGGCGCGGTGTTGCGGCCCGAAGGCTCGATCACGATGCGCCCGGGTTCGATCCCGGCCTGTTCCAGCTGCTCGGCCACGATGAAGCGGAAATCGGAATTGGTCATCACGACCGGCGCGGCGAAGCCCGCACCCGACAGGCGCAGGGCCGAGGCCTGGAACAGCGTCTCATCCCCGATCAGCTGGGCGAATTGCTTGGGAAAGCTCTTTCTGGAAACGGGCCAAAGCCGCGTGCCGGAACCTCCAGCCATCAGAACCGGGGTGATCGTACTCATGACAAACCTCTTTGCGCGGCCCGCGCGTCAACAACGCTTACATGCGCGGCCCCCGCAGGGGCCACCCGCGCAGGATAGCCCCGAACCATGCGCGGACAAAAGGCAATCCGTCACCTTTTATCGCAATGTTTCGAACGGAATGGGCCGGACGCTCAGTGTTCGCGGTCGCAGATCGGGCAATGCGGCGCGCCGTCCGACCCGACCGAGGTCGCCTCGCCGCAGATGCTGCAGGCGTGGTGGCGCAGGCTTGCGCGGCCCTGCAGCACCATCAGCTCCTGCGGCAGACGCTTGCGCAGGTAGCCGGCGCTGCTGATCTGCTTGAGCATCGTCAGCGATTTCGGCTCGGGGCGTTCGGGCGTGCGCCGCCCCTCGGCGCGGCCGCCGCCCAGGTCGTCGAAGCGCGCCCCCTCGGGCTTCACATGCGCCAGGTCCGTCCGGTCGAGATAGCTGACCGCCAGTTCGCGGAAGACGTAATCCAGGACCGAGGTCGCCGTCTTGATGCTGTCGTTCCCCTCGACCGGGCCGGCAGGCTCGAAGCGGGTGAAGGTGAAGGCATCGACGAATTCCTCCAGCGGGACGCCGTATTGCAGCGCGACCGACACGGCGATGGCGAAGTTGTTCATCATCGCCCGGAAGGCCGCGCCCTCCTTGTGCATGTCGATGAAGATCTCTCCGACCGAGCCGTCATCGTATTCGCCGGTCCGAAGATAGACCTTGTGCCCGCCGACGCTGGCCTTCTGGGTATATCCCTTGCGGCGCTGCGGCAGCTTGCGGCGATCGCTGCGGGCGGCCTCCTTGACGACGATCCGCTCGGCCATGCGTTCGGCCAGCGCGCCCGCGCGGACGGGTGCGGGGGCGTCGGGCAGGATATCGTCCTCGACCTCGGCGACATGGGCGGAAAGGCGCGACCCCTCGCGCTGGATGCGGCACTGCCAGAGGCCCAGGTCATGCGCCAGCTCGAACAGGGACTGGATCTGGGCGATGCCGGTCGCATGCGGCACGACGGTCCGGCGCTGCACGTCGCCCGACAGCGCGTGCTGGACGGCGGCGGTCTGGCGGATCGACGCCTCCGGGTGGATGCGGCGGATGCTGTTGCGCCCGACGGCCTGCGCGCAGTCGAAGACCGCCAGGTCGGCAGGGTCCAGGTCGGGGGCACCCTCGACCGTCATCGCGCCGCAGACATGGGCGTTCGCCGCCTGGATCTGGCGGGCCGAGAAGCCCAGATGCGCCAGCATGTCGAAGCCGGGATCGTCCAGCCGGTCCTGCGGAATGCCCAGGATGTCGCGGCAGAATTCCTGCCCGAGCGTCCACTGGTTGAAGACGAAGCGGATGTCGAAGGCGTCCGGCAGCGCGGCCTCGATCCGGTCGATCTGGTCATGGCCGAAGCCGTGGCCCGCAAGGGCCGCGTGGCCGATCTCGGGGCTGCCCAGCAGGGTGCCGTGACCCGTCGCATGGGTCGCGATCCGCGCGATCGCATCGGTCGGATAGCCCAGGGCGCCCAGCCCTGCGGCAACCGCGGGCGCGATGACGCGGCGATGCGCGCCATCCGCGTCGGGCACATGATGGACCAGCGCCTGAAGCGGCTCGATGCCGTCGGCCTCCCAGCCCAGAAGCAGCCGCAGATCGCCCGAGGGGCGGACGGCGCAGACCTGTCCGTGACGCAGGCCCGATGCCTGGGCCAGGGCCAGCGCATTGCGGAAGACGGCCTGCGCCGGGCCGCGCTGATCGGCGCGATCCGACAGCATGCGCAGCATCGCCCGCCGGTGGGTGCCGAACGCGGTCCCCTCGGCCGTGCGGGCCGCGATGCGGGCCGAGGTCTCCCACGCCGCACCCGCGACGACCGCGCTCAGTTCGGTCGCAAGCGTGCGCGCCTCGTCCGATCCATAGGCAAGACCCATCGACATCAGCACGGCACCAAGCCCCACGGGGCCGATCGCCAGGTGATCGGCCTGCGGGTCCGCGGCGTGCTGCGCGATCGCGGTCAGGCGGGTGGCATGGGCCAGCCCCTGGTGGTCGAACTGGCCGCCCTGACAGAAGGCCGGCAGGTACAGATGCGCGGACAGATCGGCCCGCCCCGCAAAGGGGGGCATATTGTCCGTGAATTCCAGCGCGGGATCGCCCGTCGCCCATGCGGCATCGCCGATGCGGTCCCACAGGCCCGCATCTTCGCCGTCCTGCATGGCGCGCAGGAAGCCGTCGCCCAACCGCAGGGTGCACTCGGTCTGCTGGCCGGTGACGCTGGCCCAGCCCTCGCCGTCCCAGTCGTCGTCGAAGACCGGCAGCTCGGTCGAGGCGAAGCCTTGGCGCGCATGATCCAGCACGCGCTGAACCTGCGTTTCGGGGATCATCGCGCGGCGGGCATCGCGCAGGGCCTGGCTCAGCGCGGGTTCGGTACCGGTGCGGGCAGCCTCGGCCAGGGCGCCAAGGCGGTCGCGCTGCATCCGCGACCCCGCGATCAGCGCCGAGAGCTTGCGTTCCTCGTCAAGCTTCCAGTCGATGAAGCGGCGGGCCTCGGGGTGGGTCACGTCGCAGACTGCGTGGATGCCCGGCCTGCGGATCGCCGCACCGCGCATCAGGGCGGCGCGCGCACGGTCGGCCTCTTGCAGCGGGGCCATCAGGGGCGCGTCATCGGCAAAGCGCAGCGTGGTGTCGGTGTCCGGGCGCGCGGGTTCATCGGCGCCATAGGCCCAGGCAAGGCCGAACCCGTCCCAGAGACCCGCCACAGGCGCGGCCATCCCCTGCGCCATCATGCGCGTCATGTCGTCCAGAAAGGCGCGCGCGAAGGATTCCGACGCCAGCGTTCCGGCCTTCCATGCGCGATGGGTCAGTGCCCCTGCAATGCGCTCGATCAGCTCGGGCAGACCGCCCTCATCACCGAACGTCGCCCCAGGCGCGGAACGCGAGGGCCAGAGGAATTCGGGAACGCCATCCTCGGGGATGCGCTGCATTTCGGATGGCACGACGCCGCGCGCCAGCAAGCCGGCAAGGGCATCGACCTGGATCGCGGACCAGTGGGATGGGGCAAGCACGTCGCCCTTGTCGGACAGATGCGCGACCAGCGCGATATCGGCCCATGGCCCCGCGAGGTCGTTCGAGAAGCGACGTTCGATCTGCATGGTTTGCGCCATCCTTCCTGCATCGCGCCCGCGCGACAGACCGGCCCGCGCGCATGACGCGGGGATCGGAGGGCATGGCCATCCGTTTCGGTCCTATCGAATTCGCATGTGGCTGCGGCTCGAATCGCCACCACATCTTGTGCCGGTTGGGCTGTTTGACCCAAGGTGGCGCGCGCATTAAGGCCTTTCAACCGCTTTATTTGCCCCGTATCGCGCGCCCCGCCATTGACAGGGACGAAGGGGGATTCGCCCACAGGACAAGGCGATCACGGATGGGAAAACAGGGGGCAAGCGGCGATTTCCGCGCAAAACCAAGGGGGTGCCGAAACCCGCCCTCAGCTTATCCACAGGGTTGCGCGAAAACCGCCCACAGCTTGCTCACAGCCGATGCAAAAACGTCACAATCGGCAGGTTTTTGCAGGGCTTAGCCAGCAGCCTCGGGAAAGACCGCACCGGCATCGGTGACGATCAGGTCCAGCGGCTGATCGAAGGGCTCGACGGGAATCGCCTCGACGCGCTGACAGGCGAATGCCAGGCCCATCGCCAGCACCGGACCCTGCGCGCGCAGCCGTTCCAGCGTCCGGTCGTAGAAGCCGCCGCCATAGCCCAGCCGGTTCCCCTGCCCGTCGAACCCCGCCAGCGGGACGATCACCACGTCGGGGCGCATCTCGGGCGCATCCGGACCGGGATGAGAGACGCCGAAATCGCCGCGCACCAGCGGCGCATCGGGCTGCCATTCGCGAAAGACCAGCGGCCGGTCGCGGCCCGTCACCACCGGCAGGACCAGCACGCCCTGATGGTCCTGCAGCGCGGGCCGGGGGTCGGCCTCGTCGCGGATGGGCCAATAGGCCGCGACGACGCCGCGCCGGAAGGGCAGCAGCGCATTCGCAAGGTGCCGCGTCAGCGCATCCGCGTCGCCGCCTGCCGCGCGAGCCGCCAGCGCCTGGGCGCGCAGCGTGGCCTTCGTGGTCACAGCAGCACCGCCGAGGCCAGCCCGAGGAAGGCAAAGAAGCCCACCACGTCGGTCACCGTCGTCACGAAGGTCCCCGAGGCAAGCGCAGGGTCGGCGCCCACCTTCTCCAGCCCCAGGGGCACGAGGATGCCCGCAAGCGCCGCGATGGCGAGGTTCACGATCATCGCGACGGCGATGACCGCGGCCAGCGACACGCCGTCGAACCAGATGAAGGCCACGATCCCCATGACGACCGCGAAGGCCAGGCCGTTCAGCAGGCCCACGATCGCCTCTCGTCTGACGACGCGCCAGACATTGCTTCCGCTCAGGCTCTTGGTGGCGAGGGCGCGCACGGCGACGGTCAGCGTCTGCGTGCCCGCGTTCCCGCCCATCGAGGCGACGATGGGCATCAGCACGGCCAGGGCCACGACCTGCTGGATCGTCGCCTCGAAGACGGCGATGACCAGCGATGCGGCAATGGCGGTCGCCAGGTTCACGATCAGCCAGGGCAGGCGCTGGCGCAGCGTCTCGGCCACGCTGTCGGTGATGGCCGATTCCTCGCCCACGCCCGCAAGGCGCAGGATATCTTCCTCGTGTTCCTCGTCCAGGACGGTCATGGCGTCGTCGATGGTGATGACGCCGACCAGCCGCTCCGATGCATCGACCACCGGGGCCGAGATCAGGTGGTACTGGTTGAAGGCATAGGCGACATCGCCCTCTTCGGCATAGGCGCTGATGGTGCGGAAGCTGTCCTCGGCCAGGTCGCGCAGCGCCACGTCGCGCCGCGTCGCCAGCAGGCGCCCAAGCGTGACATAGCCGATGGGATGGCGGCGCGGATCGACCAGGATGATGTGATAGAACTGCTCGGGCAGCCATTCCTCGGCGCGCAGGAAGTCGATCGTCTCGCCCACGGTCCAGTGTTCGGGCGCGGTGACGACCTCGGACTGCATGAGGCGGCCCGCGGAATATTCGGGGTAGGCCAGCGACTGCTGGACGGCGGCGCGGTCGCTTTCGTCCAGGGCCGCAAGGATCTCGGCGCGGTCGGGTTCGTCCAGATCCTCGATCAGGTCGACGACATCGTCGCTGTCCATCTCTCGGACGGCCTCGGCAAGGACGTGCCGGGGCAGCATCTCGACGAATTCCTCGCGGATGGATTCGTCGATCTCGGACAGGATCTCGCCGTCGATCTCGCCGCCATAGAGGTCGATGAAATCCTTGCGACCGCTCGGGGTCAGCCGCTCGATCAGGTCGGCGATGTCGGCGGCGTGCATCGGCTCCAACGCCGCGTTCAGCGTCTGGGCGTCGCCCGCCTCCAGCGCCTCGTCGACGCGGGCCAGCCATTCGGGGCCCGGGCCGAAATCGCCTTCGTCGCGGTCGTCCTGACGGTCCAGGATCTGTTCTTCGGCCATGATGTCCCTCTTGTCTTGCGTTACCGGCCCAACAGATCAGCCGCGCAGAAGTTCAAGCGCGGCACGGTGCAGTTCGGGGCTGGCGGCGGCGATGACCTGCCCCCCTTCATGCGCCGGACCGCCCTGCCAGTCGGTGACGATCCCGCCCGCCGCCTGCACGACGGCCAGCGGCCCCGCGATGTCATAGGATTGCAGACCGGCCTCGATCACAAGGTCGATCTGTCCGATGGCCAGCAGACCATAGGCATAGCAGTCCAGACCGTAGCGCGTCAGCCGCACCCGGTCGGCCACGCGGCGGAACGCGGCGGCCTCGGGCGGGGTGCCGATCTCGGGGAAGGTGGACAGCAGCGTGGCCCGCGACAGGTCCACGCCGTGACGGACCGCAAGGCGGCGCTCGCCCATCGGGCCGGTCATCCGCGCCTGGCCCAGCCCGCCCTCGAACCGTTCGGCGGTATAGGGCTGGTCGATCAGGCCATAGCGGACCCCCTGCCCGTCCGACAGCCCGATCAGGACGCCCCAGCTGGCCGCGCCGCTGATGAAGGCGCGCGTGCCGTCGATCGGGTCCAGGATCCAGGTCAGGCCGCTGGTGCCGGCAAGCGCGCCGTATTCCTCGCCCAGGATGCCGTCATCGGGGCGGTCGGTCGCCAGCACCTCGCGCATGGCGCGTTCGGCGGCGCGGTCGGCCTCGGTCACGGGGTCGAAATCGGCGGGGCGCTTGTTGTCGGCGGCAAGATCATCGCTGCGGAAGAAGGGCAGGATCGCCGCGCGGGCGGCATCGGCCATGCGATGGGCGGTGCGGATCAGCAGGGCGCTGTCATGCCCCTCGATGCTGTCGGTCATGCTGTGCATAGGGCCCCCTTCGCTGCCGTTCGGATCGGTGTAACCCGTCCCGGCTGCGGGGACCAGCCATCCGGCGCGACTGTCGCCGTGGCTTCATCTTGCGGATGTGACGGGGCCCGCGACGATGCGCGGGCCCCGGTCAGATCACGCTGCGTCCGACAGCACCCTTGCCAGTTCGAAGATCTGGCGGCGCTGCGCGGCCGGCATGGTGTAATAGGCGCGCACAAGCTGCAGCGCCTCCTTGTCGGCAAAGATATCGCCTTCGACGATATCCGGGATCTCGCCCTCCATCAGCCCTTCGAAGAAGAAGCTGACCGGGACATCGACCGCCTGGGCGATATCCCACAGACGCGAAGCCGAGACGCGGTTCATCCCCGTCTCGTACTTCTGGATCTGCTGAAACTTGATCCCGACCTTATCGGCAAGCTGCTGCTGCGTCATACCGATCATCCAGCGGCGATGGCGAATACGTTTACCAACATGAACATCTACACTGTGCTTCATCGTCCAGCCCTTTCAATCTAAAGAGGCGGTAACCCGACGAGGCTCAATTAGCGAGTGTCATGTTGGTTAAGGCGTCCCATTCTGACCAAAAAGACAGGTCCGGACAGCCCGAAGGTGACCTTTCGTACAGCATCTCGACAGGCTGCCTCGTTCCCGGTCAGATATCCGCAAAGGGAGGAACGCGTCATGATTCGGACAGCCGTCATCGAAACAGCGGGCAGCGATCCGGTGCTGCGGCAGGTCCCGCGCCCCGCCGCGGGGGATGGCAGGGTGCATGTCCGCATGGTCGCGTCGGCCCTGAATTTCGCCGATCTGCTGAAGGCGCAGGGCAAGTATCAAGAGCGTGAGGAGCTTCCCTTCGTGCCGGGCCTGGAAGGTGCGGGCGTCGTCGTCGACGCCCCCGAGGGTGCATCGGTCGCGCCGGGCGACAGGGTGATCGTCGCGGCCCCCGGCACCATGGCCGAAGAGGTCGCGGTTCCCGAAACCGCGGTCCAGCGCATCCCCGACGAGATGGGCTTTGCCGAGGCTGCCGGTTTCCATGTGGCTTATGGGACAAGTCACATGGCACTGTCAGGTCGCGCGCGACTTGAATCGGGCGAGACGCTCGTCGTCCTCGGGGCCGCCGGAGGGGTCGGCCTGACCGCGGTCGAGATCGGTCGCGCGATGGGCGCGCGGGTGATCGGCGTGGCCCGCGGGGCGCACCGGCTGGCCGTGGTCAAGGCCGCAGGCGCGCACGAGGTCATCGACAGCGCCGAATGCACGGACCTGCGCGCCGCGCTGCGCGACATGGGCGGCGTCGATGTCGTCTATGACGCCGTGGGGGCCGAACCGGGCGAGGCCGCGTTCCGGGCCCTGCGGCGCGGGGGGCGGTTCCTGCTGATCGGCTTCGCGGCGGGTCGCCCGCCCGAGCTTCCGCTGAACCACGCGCTGGTCAAGAACATCGCGGTCCACGGCTTCTACTGGGGCGGATATCGCGATCTGGACCCCGACGCCATGTCCGACAGCATGGAGGCCCTGTTCGCGATGTATCGCGCCGGCAATCTCAGCCCCGTCACCGGCGAGACGCTGCCCCTCGACCGCATCGCCGAGGGCTTTGCCATGCTGAGAGAGAGGCGCAGTGTCGGGAAACTGGTCATCACCTTCTGAAAAGCGCGACCTGACGCCTCTGTCAGTTGAAAAGCGCCGCGTTCCGCACGATATTCAAGCACAAGGCGCACCCGCGCCATTCATGCTTAGGGAGACTTCGATGGCAGACTACAACACCTACCGCTCCGCGCAGGGCGTCGGCGCCCGCCAGGCGGCGGTCGACGAAGGCCTGCGGGCCTACATGAACAAGGTTTATGGGCTGATGGCAGTGGGCATGGGTGTGACCGCCGTCGCGGCCTATGGCATCGCCACCGCAGCCGTGAACGACGGTCAGCTGACCCAGCTGGGCTATGCGATCTACAGCTCGCCGCTGAAATGGGTCATCATGTTCGCGCCGCTGCTGATGGTCTTCGCCTTCGGCGCCGCGATCAACCGCCTGTCGGTCGGCGCGGCCACCGGCCTGTTCTATGCCTTCGCGGCCCTGATGGGCCTGTCGATCAGCTCGATCTTCCTGGTCTACACCTCGGTGTCGATCGTGCAGACCTTCCTCGTGACCGCGATCGCCTTCGGCGGCCTGTCGATCTATGGCTATACGACCAAGAAGGACCTGTCGGGTCTGGGCACGTTCCTGATGATGGGCCTGATCGGCCTGATCGTCGCGTCGATCGTGAATATCTTCCTGCAGTCCAGCGCGATGCAGTTCGCGATCTCGGTGATCGGCGTGCTGATCTTCGCGGGCCTGACCGCCTATGACACGCAGAACATCAAGAACACCTATCTGCAGATGGCCGGTTCGGACAGCGACTTCATCGGCAAGACCGCGATCATGGGTGCGCTGCGCCTGTATCTCGACTTCCTGAACCTGTTCATGTTCCTGCTGCAGTTCATGGGCAACCGCGAGTGATCGCGACGACCCGCTGAAACGACGAAGGCCCCGGCATCGCGCCGGGGCCTTTTTTCGTCATGCCGCCTTGCTTGCAGGCATGTCCGACAGCACCTCGGACGCGATGCGGAAGCTGTGGAGCCGCGCCTGGTGGTCGTGGATCTGACCGGTCAGGATCAGCTCGTCCGGCCGGTATTCCGCGATGATGCGGCCCAGCTGGTCGCGGATGTCGTCGGCGGTGCCGCAGGCGGTCACGCGCAGCGACTGGTCCACGGCTCGACGCATGGGCGCGCCGATCGCCGCGTCGATATCGTCCACCGGAACCGGGAACTTGCCCGTCTGACCCGTGCGCAGCCGCGCGAAGGCCTGCTGCATGCTGGTGCGCAGGCGGGCGGCCTCGGTCGCGGTATCGGCGGCGAAGACGTTGACCGCGACCATCGCATGGGGCTTCTGCCAACGGGCCGAGGGGCGGAAATGGCTGCGATAGACATGCAGCGCCTGCTCCAGCGCGTCGGGCGCGAAATGGCTGGCGAAGGCATAGGGCAGCCCCAGATGCGCGGCGAGCTGCGCCCCGAAAAGGCTGCTGCCCAGGATCCAGACCGGCACCTCGGTCCCCTCGCCCGGCAGCGCGCGCACGGCGGCGCCCGGCTGCTTCGGCCCCAGATAGTCGATCAGTTCGACCACGTCCTGCGGGAAGCTGTCCGCCATCGGATCGCGGCGCAGGGCGCGGATCACGGACTGATCGCCCCCCGGCGCGCGGCCCAGCCCAAGATCGATCCGGTCGGGAAAGGCCGTGGCCAGCGTGCCGAACGCCTCGGCCACGGTCAGGGGCGCGTGGTTCGGCAGCATGATGCCGCCCGCACCGACGCGGATCCGCGACGTCTGCTGCGCGATCAGGCCGATCAGCACGGCGGTCGCGGCGCTGGCGATCCCCTCCATGTTGTGATGCTCGGCCAGCCAGTAACGGTGATAGCCCCAACCTTCGGCGTGCCGCGCGAGATCGAGGCTGTTCGCGATCGCGTCCCGCGCCTCGGACCCTTCGGGGACCGGCGCAAGATCGAGAAGCGAATATGGGATGTGCTGCGTCATCCACGCTATCTAGGCGGAATTGCGGACTCTGCAAGAAGGGGCCGGTCGCGGATGTGAAAAAGGGGCGCCCGGCGCCCCTTTCCCTCAGCCCATCTTGCGCAGATAGGTCCATGTCGGCACGCGCGCATTGCGTGCGACCGACCAGCTTTCGGCATCGCCCAGATAGGCGAACCCGCAATTGGTCAGCACCCGGGCCGAACCGGGATTGTCCTGGAACGCCTCGGCGAACAGGGTCCGCGCCTTGTGGGGGTTGGCCGCGACGATGGCCGCGACGGCCTCGGTCGCAAAGCCCGTGTTCCAGAAGCCCGCACCGATCCAGAAGCCAAGCTCGGACTGCTCGCCCTCCATCCGGGTCAGCGAGACGACGCCCAGCACCTCGGCCAGGTTGTTGGCGGAACCGTCGATGGCCCAGACATCCTCGTCGCGGTCGGTCGACAGGGCGCGCGCGACGAAGCTGTCGGCGCTGCCGGGCGGCAACGGATGCGGAATGGCGCGCGTCCCTTCGGCCACGCGGCGATCGCCGGTGTAATGCGCGATCAGGCCGGCATCGGACGGGCGCAGCGGGCGCAGCACGAAGCGATCGGTAGGGATCACCGGCTGCGTCAGGGCAGCGGCATCGACGGGCTTCAGGTCATCCAACCGCGAACCCTCCCTCATGGGTGCAGACATTACCATGTTTCCTCCCCCGGAAACTGGCGCCGGATCATCTCCGGGCAATACCTTGTTACGAAAACGGCTGGGGGGACCGGCTTTCGCCGATCCCCCCTCTAACATCGAAATGTTACGCCCGGGTTACTCGGCAGCTTCCTGCGCGGCAGGCATGACCGAAATATAGGTGCGACCCTTCAGGCCCTTGCGGAAGGACACGTGGCCGTCGGTCAGTGCGAACAGGGTGTGGTCCTTGCCCATACCGACGTTCTCGCCCGCCCACCACTTGGTGCCGCGCTGACGCACGATGATGTTGCCCGCGATGGCGGCCTGGCCACCGAACAGTTTCACGCCAAGACGGCGACCGGCAGAGTCGCGACCGTTGCGCGAGGAACCGCCTGCTTTCTTATGTGCCATGGGTAGTCCTCCTTAGGCTTCGACGGCCTGGGTGCGGCCACCGGTTGCGGCCTTGACGCCGGTCTTGTCGGCGCCGTTTTCCAGCACGTCCGTCACGCGCACCAGCGTCAGCTGCTGGCGGTGACCACGCGTGCGCTGCGAGCTGTGCTTGCGGCGACGCTTGACGTAGGTGATGACCTTATCGGCCTTGATCTGGTCGATCACTTCGGCCTGGACGCAAGCGCCCTCGACCAGCGGTGCGCCCAGGGTCGAGCCGACCATCAGAATCTCGTTGAACTGGATTTTCTCACCAGCCGTGGCGTTCAGCTTCTCAACGCGCAGGACGTCACCCGCCTGCACCTTGTATTGCTTGCCGCCAGTCTTCAGAACCGCGAACATCGCTTCTTCCTTCGTCAACCGCGTCCTTCGGCCCCGGCGAACCGGCATTGAGTGGGGATTCCCCGCCTTTGGACAGCGCATCCCCTTCGGGATGTCATTGAAAACATTAGACCGGCCAAGGCAGAAGCCCGGCCGGTCCGGCGCGTATCGCGCATTCGACTGCGAAAGTCAAGCAATCGCGGGTCAGCCCGCGGCCTTTTCCTCCAGCGTCAGCCATTCCTCCTCGGCGTCCGACAGGGCCTGCTGACGTTCGGCCAGGGCCTCGGTCGCCTTCTGGAACTTGGCGGGGGCCTTCTGGAACAGCTCGGGGTCGGCCAGGAACTCGGACAGCTTGGCCATCTCGGCCTCCAGCCGCTCGATGATCGCGGGCAGCGCCTCCAGCCGGTGCTTCTCGGAGAAGCTGAGCCCCGCCTGCGGCTTGGCCGCCTTGGGCTTCTCGGGGGTGGCGGCCGGTTTCGCGGGCTTGTCGGCGGGCTGGACGGCGGGCTCGGCCTCGGGGCGTTGGGCGCGGTAATCGCTCCAGCCGCCGGCATAGACGGTGGCGCGGCCATCGCCCTCCATCGCGACGGTCGTGTCCGCCACGCGGTCGATGAAATCGCGGTCGTGGCTGACCAGCAGCACCGTGCCGTCATATTCGCCCAGCAGGTCCTGCAGCAGGTCCAGCGTCTCGACGTCCAGGTCGTTCGTCGGTTCGTCCATCACCAGCAGGTTCGAGGGACGCGCCATCAGGCGGGCCAGCAGCAGGCGCGCCTTCTCGCCGCCCGACAGGCTGCGGACGGGGGCGCGGGCCTGCGCCTCGTCGAACAGGAAATCCTTGAGATAGGCCACGACATGCTTCGGCACGCCCCGCACCATCACCTGGTCGGACCGCCCCGAGACGCGCATCTCCGGGTCGCCCGTCAGCGCGTCCCACAGCGTCTGGTCGGGGTTCAGCGCCGAACGGGTCTGGTCGAAGATCGCGACCTCGAGATTGGTCCCGAGCGTGACCGAGCCCTCGTCCGGCGCGACCTCGCCCGTCAGCATCTTGATCAACGTGGTCTTGCCCGCGCCGTTCGGGCCCACGAAGGCGATGCGGTCGCCGCGGTTCACCAGCAGGTCGAAGGGGCGCAGGATCACCCGGTCGCCGAAGGTCTTGGCGATGCCGCGCACGTCGATGACCTTCTTGCCCGAGGTCGGACCGCTTTCCAGCGCCATCGCGGCGGCACCCTGTCGGCGGATCTGGGAACTGCGTTCGGCACGCAGCGCGGCAAGGGCGCGGACGCGGCCCTGGTTGCGCTTGCGGCGCGCGCTGATGCCTTCGACCGCCCAACGGGCCTCGGCCTTGATCTTGCGGTCCAGCTTGTGGCGGGCGTCGTCCTCGGCCGACCAGGTGGCCTCGCGCCAATCCTCGAAATGCTCGAACCCGCGTTCCTGGCGGCGGACCTCTCCGCGGTCGATCCACAGCGTTGCGCGCGTCAGGCGGCGCAGGAAGGCGCGGTCGTGGCTGATCAGGACATAGCCCGCGCGGGTCTGCGACAGGTGATCCTCCAGCCAGCCGATGGCCTCGATGTCCAGGTGGTTCGTCGGCTCGTCCAGCAGCATCAGCTCGGGCGCCTGCGCCAGCAGACGGGCCAGCGCGGCGCGGCGGCGTTCGCCCCCCGACGCGGTATCGATGGGACGGTTCGGGTCGAACTTCAGCCCCTCGGCGGCCATGTCCACGCGATAGGATTCCGCCTCGGGCAGGTCGGCGCGGGCGAATTCGCCAAGCGTCTCGAAGCCCGACAGGTCGGGGTCCTGCTCCATGTAGCCGGTCGAAACGCCGGCAGACAGCACCACCTCGCCCTTGTCGGGTTCGACAAGGCCGCCCATGACCTTCATCAGCGTGGATTTCCCCGACCCGTTGCGGCCCACCAGGGCCACCCGGTCGCCGGGCTGGACCGTCAGCGAAAGCCCGTCGAACACGGGGTTGCCGCCGAAGGTCAGCGATATGTCGTTCAATTGCAGAAGGGGTGCGCGTGCCATGATCGCGCCCTAGCCCCTGTCGCGGCGCGGGTCAATCTGTCGCGTGCGCGCGCGGTCGATATTGACAAGATCGGTCGGGATTGCGATGCCCCTGCCCGAATGCATCAGGAGGAACCCATGCGTCTGACCGCACTTGCACTGATCGCCGGCAGCGTCGCGCTGCCCGCCATGGCCGAGGAAGTGAACGTCTACAGCCACCGTCAGCCCGAGCTGATCCAGCCGCTGATCGACGCCTTCACCGCCGAGACCGGCATCGACGTGAACCTGGCCTATGTCGACAAGGGCATGGTCGAGCGCCTGCAGGCCGAGGGCGACCGTTCGCCCGCCGACCTGGTCCTGACCGTGGACGTGGCCCGCCTGGGCGAGCTGAAGGATGCAGGCGTCCTGCAGACCGTCGAGGACGAGGCCCTGGACGCCGTTCCCGCGACGCTCAGCGACGACGAGAACCAGTGGTTCGCCCTGACCACCCGCGCGCGCATCGTCTATGCCAGCAAGGACCGCGTGGCCGATGGCGACGTGACCACCTACGAGGACCTGGCCGATCCGAAATGGAAGGGCCGCATCTGCACGCGCACCTTCACCCACGACTACAACGTCGCGCTGACCGCCGCCTTCCTGGCCCATCACGGAGAGGCCGAGACCCGCGAATGGCTGAACGGCATCAAGGCCAACCTGGCCCGTCCGCCCGAAGGCGGCGACCGCGACCAGGTCAAGGCGATCTGGGCCGGCCAGTGCGACATCAGCCTGGGCAACACCTACTACATGGGTGCGATGCTGAAGGATGACGAGCAGAAGGAATGGGCCGACAGCGTGCGCATCGTCTTCCCCACCTTCGAGGATGGCGGCACGCATGTGAACGTGTCGGGCGTGGCGATGACCAAGGCATCGCCCAACCGCGAGGCCGCGCAGAAGCTGATGGACTTCCTGGTCGGCGACGAGGCCCAGTCGATCTATGCCGAGACCAACAACGAGTTCCCGGTGGTCGAGGGCGTCCCGGCGTCCGAGCTGGTCGCAAGCTGGGGCGAGTTCACCGCCGACGAGCTGCCCCTGGCCGAGATCTCGGACCTGCGTCCCAAGGCGCTGGACCTGATCGAGGAAGTGAACTTCGACGGCTGATCCGGGCCTGACGGACGAAATCGGGGGGCGCGGCCGCAAGGGCTTGCGCCCCCTTTTCATGCCGCGCAAGACTTCGCCCCGAAGAACAACGGGGGGCGGCATGCCACAGAAGATCATCATCGACACCGATCCGGGACAGGACGACGCCGTGGCCATCCTGACGGCCCTCGCCTCGCCCGAATTGCAGGTGCTGGGCATCACCGCCGTCGCGGGCAACGTGCCCCTGGCGCTGACGCAGGTGAACGCCCGCAAGGTGGTCGAGCTGTCGGGCGTGGATGTCCCCGTCTACGCGGGATGCGACAGGCCGCTGGCCCGCCCCCTGGTCACGGCGGAACATGTGCACGGCAAGACCGGCCTCGACGGGACCGACCTGCCCGAGCCTTCGGTCCCCCTGCAGGACGGGCACGCGGTCGATTTCATCATCCGCACGCTGCGCGATCATGATGCGGGCAGCGTCACTCTGGTTCCCGTGGGGCCGCTGACCAATATCGCCGAGGCGTTCCGCCGCGCCCCCGACATCGTCGCCCGCGTCCAGCAGATCGTGCTGATGGGCGGCGCCTATTTCGAGGTGGGCAACATCACCCCCGCCGCCGAGTTCAACATCTTCGTCGATCCCGAGGCCGCGGCCGAGGTATTTGCCTCGGGCATGCCGCTGGTCGTGCTGCCGCTGGACGTGACACACAAGGCGCTGACCAGCGCGGACTGGATCGCGGGCCTGCGCGCGATGCCGAACCGCACGGGGCCCGCCGTCGCCGGCTGGACGGATTTCTTCGAACGCTTCGACACCGAGAAATACGGAAGCAGCGGCGCGCCCCTGCACGACCCCTGCACCATCGCCTGGCTGCTGCAGCCCGACCTGTTCCAGGGCCGCCGCATCAATGTGGAAATCGAGACCGAGGGTCGCCTGACCACGGGCATGACCGTGGCCGACTGGTGGGGCGTGACCGACCGGCCCGCCAATGCGCTGTTCCTGAAGGATGTGGATCGCGACGGGCTATTCGCCCTGCTGACCGAGCGGCTCGGTCGCCTGCCCTGAGCGGTCCAGATCGGGCAGCGGGACGGTGCCTTCGCCATCGCCCAGCTGCTCGTCCAGGACCTCGATCAGGTCCTCGGTGACGTCGATCGCATCCAGCGACACGAAGACCGTCCGGCGGTCCAACACCGCGACCGCGCCCCGGTCCTGCATCGCCTGCCCCATCGCGGGCAGCGCCGCGCGGAAGAAGGCCACGCGGTCCTCTTCGGCCCAGCTGTTCAGGTCCTGGACGACCTGCGCCCGGGCGCGGCGGATCTCGGTCGCGCGGATGTCGAAATTCTCGGCCAGGCGGCGAAACTCGGCCGGGGGAAGCTCGACGCGGCGCTGCGTCAGGTCGGATTCCTCGGTCGACAGCTGCTCGGTCAGGCGCTCGTTCTCGGCGGCGATCTTGTCGCCCTCGACCTCGAGGACGCGTTGCGTGCGGCGTCCCCATTCCGATTGCAGATACAGGCTGTCCTGATCCAGCGTCAGGATGGGCGCCATGATCGGCACCGATCCGTCATCCGCCGCGATGGTGCTGTTGGGCAGCGTGGCTTCGGGCTGGTCCTGGCGCAGGGCCTCAACCCCCGGGATCTGCTGGCCAAGCGGTTCGGCCTGCTGCGCCATCGCCGTGGCCGGGACGATGCCCAGCCACGCCGCCATCCCTGCCCGAAGCAATCCCTTCATCAGAAGTTGGTCTGGATCGTCAGGTCGAAGTTCTGAACCTCGTCATAGTCTTCCTTGCGCACGGCGTGCGAGAAGTTGAATCGCAGCGGCCCGATGGGCGTGGTCCAGAAGATCGAGGCACCGACCGCGGCGCGGACATACATGTCGTCGTCGATCTCGACGCCATAGGTGTTGTCCAGACCCCAGAGAGAGCCGACATCGGCGAACAGGCCGCCCTTGATGCCGTATTCCTCGGGCAGGCCGATGGGGAACTGCGCCTCGGCGCGGGCGGCCCAGAAGTAGTTGCCGCCAAGCGAATCCTGGTCTTCCGAGGTTAGGTCGCGCGGGCCGTAGCCGCCGGATTCGAAGCCGCGCACGCGGCCGCTGGTGCCGAAGCGGTCGATGACCCAGGTGTCGTAATCGTCATAGCCGATGACGGCCCCGGCCTCGACCTCGGCGCGCAGGGTCACGTCGTCGCGCCATGCGGTCGATTCCACGCCCGCCAGCACCGATGTCTCGACCGTCTTGGTGTCGCCGCCCAGCCCCGCGACATCCTGCGAGAAGCGCAGGCGCCAGGCGTTCAGCGGATCGAGGCCCGTGCGGCGCGAATCCCAGCTGTAGGTATAGCCGAGGGCCGAGCTGAGGCGCGTGCCCTCCTCCTCTTGCAGGACGAGCGAGTTGGCGCCGTCCACGTCGTCCAGCTTGTTCTCGGCGATGCGGTAGCGCACTTCCAGGCGCCCATTGTCCGAGACGGGGAATTCCAGCGACGGTTTGATCGAGACGCTGCGCGTGTTGTAGTCGCTGTCGTCATCGTCCGAGGCGGTATAGTTCAGGTTGATCCCCGCCTTCAGGTCGCGCCCCAGGAAGAAGGGCTCGATGAAGGTGAAGTTCCCCTCGCGGTCGTCCGAGTCGGTCGAGATGGTCAGCCCGACCGTCTGCCCGCGCCCGAGGAAGTTCTGTTCCGACAGCGATGCCGTCAGGCCGACGCCGCTGCTGACACCATAGGACGCGCCGAAGGACAGCGAGCCGGTCGGCTGTTCCTCGACATTGACGCCGACGATGACCTGGCTGGGGTCCGACCCCTCGCGCGTGTTCACCTGCGCATCCGCGAAATAGCCCAAGGCGCGGATGCGCTCGGCCGAGTTGCGGATCTCGCGGGCGTTGAAGGGATCGCCCTCGACGGTGGTGAACTGGCGACGGATCACCTCGTCCAGCGTCGTCGTGTTGCCCTCGATGTCGATACGCTCGACGAAGACGCGCTGGCCGCGGGTCAGGGCGAAGGTCAGGTCCAGGAGGCCCGTCTGCGGGTTGCGGCTGATGCGCGGCTCGATATTGACGAAATTCATCTGCTGCTGGATGGCGATGGTCTCCATCCGGCGGATCGACACGTCGATGACCGAGGGGTTGTAGACCTCGCCGCGCTTCACGCGGCTCTGCTCGGCGAAGGCCGAGGCGTCCACGCCCGGAATTTCCGAGATGGTCGTCACGTTGCCGAAGCGGTAACGCGGACCCTCCTGGATATTGAAGGTGATGAAGAAGGCGTCGCGTTCGCGCGCGATCTCGGATGCCACGCCCTGCACCTTGAAATCGGCATAGCCGCGAGAGCGGTAGAAATCGGTCAGCAGCTGTTCGTCCAGCTGGATGCGTTCGGGCGCGAACGTGTCGCGGCGGATGAAGGTCCGCAGCAGGCCCGCCTGCTTGGTTTCCAGCACGTTGCGCAGGCGACGGTCCGAGAATGCGCGGTTGCCGGTGAAGCTGAGTCGCTCGATCTCGGTGACGTCGCCTTCCTTGATCTCGAAGACCAGGTCGACATTGTTGTTGCCGCGGCGGATGATCTTGGGATCGACGCGGGCCGACAGGCGCCCCTCCGAGGCATAGACCTCGGCGATGGTGCGTGCATCCGCGATGGCCTGGCTGGGCTGGTAGACGCGGCGCGACTGGCTTTTGACGATCTCGGCCAGACGCTCGTCGTTGATGCGGCGGTTGCCCTCGAAGTTGATGCGGTTGACGATGGGGTATTCGCTGACGCGCACGACCAGCGTGCCGCCCTGCGGGACCAGTTCGACGGTCTCGAACAGGCCGGAATTCTGCAGCCGCTGAAGGCCCGCGTTGATGTCGCCCGCCCCCACGTCACGGCCGCGCGGCAGATCCAGATAGGACAGGACGGCGCCGGTCTCGATCTGGTTGTTCCCCTCGACGCGGATATCGTTGAAGACGACAGCGCGGGCCGGCGTGGGCATCAGCCCCGCAGGCACAGTCATCGCCAGGGCCGCCATCAGCGCGACCGCGCCCTTGCCCAGTTTCCGTTCCATCCCAGCCCCTCTTCGCTTCAGCCTGCATCGGCCCCTGCGGGGCCTGTTCTTTTGCCCATTTCTGTATCCCCAAGCGGGTGCGCCTGTCAAAAGCGCATCGCCGTCAGGGGCACAAAAGATCGTTGGTGAGCCCGAAAACCATCAGCGTCAGCACGATCGCCATGCCCGCGGCGGTCAGCACGTTCAGGATGCGATCCGAGGGCGGACGACCGGCCACGGCCTCGTAGGCATAGAACATCAGGTGCCCCCCATCCAGGACGGGGATAGGCAGCAGGTTAAGGAAGCCGATGGCCGCCGACAGGACCGCGATCCACCACAGGAAGTTCGCGCCGCCCGCGCTGGCGGCCTGACCCGTGCTCTCGGCGATGCTGATCGCCCCGCCCAGGTTGCAGGTGCCGATCTGGCCGGTGACCATCGCCCACATCCCCAGCAGCGACGAGGTGATGATCCCCCAGGTCTGCACCGCGCCGATGCGCAGCGCCTCGAACGGACCGGCGCGGCGGGTCTCGGCGGTGAAGAAGCTCTCGCCGCCGGTCACGCCGATCAGCCAGCGCTGCTCGAAGCCGCCGCCCTCGGCGGGCAGGTCGGACAGGCGCGGCGTCAGGGTCAGGTCCAGTCCGCCCTGCCCCTCGCGCCAGACGGTCAGATCGACCGATCCGCCCTGCGCACCCTCGACCGCCTGGCGCAGCTGGTCGAAGCGGGTCACGGGTTCGCCCGCGATGGCGGTGACGACATCGCCGCCCCGCAACCCGGCATCGGCGGCGGCGCTGCGCGGGGCCACGCCGGTGATGCGGGCGGGCATCGGGTCCGGCCCCGCGACGGTGATGCGGCTGCCGTCGCGTTCGACCGTCCAGTCCTGCGTCGCGGCCAGCGGCAGCGCGTCGGACGCGCGGCCCAGATCGCCCCAGCTCTCGACCGGGATGTCGCCGACGGCCAGGATGCGGTCGCCCGGTTGCAGATCGTTCACGACCGAGGGCGGTGCGGCGGCGATGGTGCCCACGCGTGGCTCGGGTTGCGGCAGGCCCTGCACGATGGCGAAGCCACCGAAGATCAGGATCGACAGGATGAAGTTGAAGACCGGCCCGGCCAGCAGCGTCGCAAAGCGCGCCCAAAGCGGTGCGCCATGCAGCGTGCGCCGCCGCACGGCCGGATCGACCGCCTGTCCCGTGCCCGCGCTGGCCGCGTTCGCATCGCCAAGGAACCGCACATATCCGCCAAGCGGCAGCGCCGCCACCTGCCAGACCGTCCCCCGCCTGTCGCGCCGAGAGATCAGCCGCGGCCCGAACCCGACCGAGAACACCTCGGCGCGGATGCCGGACCAGCGTCCGACGATGTAATGGCCGTATTCGTGCACGGTGACGATGACCGCCAATGCTGTCACGAAGGCGGCGAGGGTCCAGACGGTTTCCAGGATCGGGGCGATCATGCGCGGGCCTCCTGCCTTGCGGGGCGGTCCCATTGCAGGACGTTGTGTTCGTATTGTCGGGCTTCGGTCGCGGGCGCGGATGGCATCGATCAGTTCACCACGGGCAGGCTGGTCATGAACCCGATCAGCATGGTCGCGATGACCGCGCCTGTCACTGCGTCGAAACGATCCATGAAGCCGCCATGGCCGGGGATCAGGTTGGAACTGTCCTTGACCCCCGCGCGGCGCTTCAGCCAGCTTTCGGCGATGTCACCCATCTGGCCCGCGAAGCAGACGATGGGCGACACCCAGATCAGCGTCGCATCGCCCTGTCCGGCCAGCCACAGCAGCGCGCCGAAGATGCAGGACCCGACCCAGCCCGCGACGGTCCCGGACCAGGTCTTCTTGGGGCTGAGGCTGGGCCAGAATTTCGGCCCGCCGATGACGCGGCCCACGAAATACCCCGCAGTGTCCGAGATGATGATGACGCCCATCAGCCACAGCACGAAGTTCAGGCCGAAGCTCTCGCGGAAACCGACAAGGCCATAGGCCACCAGCAGGATCGCGACGCCGAAGATGGCATAGGTGCCCCGGTCGCGCCGCGCCGCCCCGGGCAGGCCGATCAGGATCGGCACGGCCAGCGCCATCCAGGCCAGCGGATGGAACGAGGTCAGCGCGACCGCCTGCGACACGCCCGCGATGGCGGCCAGCGCGACGGGGCGGCTGCGCCCGAACAGCGTGACGTGCCGGGCCGGATGGCGCCAGCCGGTCATCGCCGCCAGTTCCCAGAAGGTGATGGCCGAGATGACGGCCATGCCCAGCCGCAGCCACAGGCCCGTGGACACCGCCAGCATGACGCCGATCCCCAGAAGAACCAGCGTCGAGGCGATGCGCCGGGACAGGTCGGCCCATTTGCCGCCGGGCATCCGCGTCCCCTTCGCCGGCGTCATGCGCCCCCGAAGCGGCGGTCGCGCATTCCGTAATTCCCGAGGATGTCGGACAGGTGCTGCGGCGTGAAATCGGGCCACAGGGTCGGCGTGAATTCATATTCCGAATAGGCGGCCTGCCAGGGCAGGAAGTTCGAGGTCCGCGTCTCGCCCGAGGTGCGGATCACCAGGTCCGGATCGGGATGTCCGGCGGTATCCATGCAATCGGCCAGATCGGCCTCGGTCGGGGTCTCGATCTCTCCGGCGGCGATCTTGCGCGCAAGGCGGGTCGAGGCGCGCGTCAGCTCGTCCCGGCCGCCATAGTTGATCGCGACCGTCAGGTTCAGGCGCGTGTTGCCCGCCGTCCGCGCCTCGATCGAGGCCATCAGGTCCTGCAGCTTGCGGTCCAGCCGCTCGCGCCCGCCGATGAAGCGCATGCGCACGCCCTCGGAGGCCATGCCGACGGCCTCGCGCTCGATATAGCGGCGGAAGATCTTCATCAGGCCCAGGACCTCTTCGGTCGAGCGCTTCCAGTTCTCGGTCGAGAAGGCATAGATCGTGAGCCAGTCCACGCCCAACTCGGGGCAGGCGCGGACGATCTGCTTCACGCGCTCGGCGCCGCGACGATGGCCGACCAGGCGCGGCCAGCCGCGTTCGGTCGCCCAACGGCCGTTGCCGTCCATGATGATGGCGACATGACGGGGGCGCGCTGCACCCCCATCCGAAATCGCGGTCGCTGCCGAGAAGCCAGGGATCATGATCGCATCACACCTGCATGATTTCGGCCTGCTTGGCCTCGAGCGCCTGATCCACGTTGCCGATCGACTTGTCGGTCAGCTCCTGCACGGCGGTTTCCCAGAACTTCTGGTCGTCCTCGGGCATGCCGTTGGCCTTGCCCTTCTTGATCTGGTCCATCCCGTCGCGGCGGACGTTGCGGATCGCGACGCGGGCATGTTCCGCGTATTGCGCGGCGACCTTGGTCAGCTCGCGGCGGCGTTCCTCGTTCAGCTCGGGGATGGGCAGCATGATGATGGTGCCGTTGGTCTGCGGGTTGATGCCCAGCCCGCTTTCGCGGATGGCCTTCTCGACCTTGCCGACCATGCCCTTGTCCCAGACGTTGATCGTGACCATGCGCGGTTCGGGCACGTTCACGGTGCCGACCTGGTTGATCGGGGTCATCTGGCCGTAAGCCTCGACCTGGACGGGTTCGACCATGGATGCCGACGCGCGGCCCGTCCGCAGCGACGCGAACTCGGCCCGCAGGCTGTCCATGGCGCCCTTCATGCGCCGTTCCAGATCGTCCAGATCGATTTCGATGTCCTCAGCCATTTGGACTGCCTCTGTTTTAATTTCGTTTGCTTGTAACCGTATTGGGCAGGCTTGGCAAAGCCTTTGCCCGAAATCCGGGCGGTATGGGCGGGTTCAGACCCGCCCCCTGCCGCCGCTTTCGTCCAGCTGCTTCTCGATCGCGCGCAGGCGCATCAGCACCTCGTCGCGATAGGCGTCGGTGGCGGCGCTTTCCTCGGCCTGGTGGGCATCCTGCATCGAGTTCACGATCAGACCGACGACGAGGTTCATCACCGCGAATGTCGTGATCAGGATGAAGGGCACGAAGAACAGCCATGCCAGCGGATATTCCTGCATGACGGGGCGCACGATCCCCATCGACCAGCTTTCCAGCGTCATCACCTGGAACAGCGAATAGGCCGACTTGCCAAGCGAGCCGAACCAATCCGGGAAGCCCGCCCCGAACAGCTTCGTCGCCATGACCGAGAAGATGTAGAAGATCACGCCCATCAGCAGGAAGACCGAGGCCATGCCCGGCATCGCGGCGAACAGCCCCTCGACCACGCGGCGCAGGCGCGGGGTGACCGACACCAGCCGCAGAAGCCGCAGGATGCGCAGCGCGCGCAGCACCGACAGGCCCTGCCCCGCCGGCATCAGCGCGATGGCCACGACGCTGAAATCGAAGACGTTCCAGCCGTCGCGGAAGAAGCGCGGGCCGCGCGCGATCAGCTTGGCCGCGATCTCGGCCACGAAGACGGCAAGGCAGGCCGCGTCCAGCAGCAGGATCAGCGGACCCGCGACCGCCATGACGCGGCCCGAGGTCTCGAGCCCCAGCAGGACGGCGTTGAACAGGATGACCCCGGTGATCACCCCCTGGGCCCGACGCCCGTGGACAAGGGCGTCGAGGCGCGCGCGCAGGCTCATCGCGACCTCAGACGTGGACGCGGGTATAGGTGCCGCTGCCCGCCAGGATCGAGCGGAAGCCGCCCGGCGCATCCAGCGAGAAGACGATGATCGGCAGCTTGTTGTCGCGTGCCAGCGCGATCGCCGATGCATCCATCACGCCCAGGTGCTTCTGCAGCACCTCGTCATAGCTGACATCGCCGTAACGCTTGGCATCGGCATGCTTGACCGGGTCCTTGTCATAGACGCCATCGACCTTGGTGCCCTTGAAGATCGCCTCGCAGTTCATTTCCGACGCGCGCAGGGTCGCCGCGGTGTCGGTGGTGAAATACGGGTTGCCCGTGCCTGCCGCGAAGATGACGATGCGCTTCTTCTCCAGGTGGCGGATGGCGCGGCGGCGGATATAGGGCTCGCAGACCTCGTCCATGCGGATCGCGCTGATGACGCGGCAATGGTGCCCGAGCGCCTCGAGCGCGGATTGCATCGCCAGCGCGTTCATCACCGTCGCCAGCATCCCCATGTAGTCCGCGGTCGTCCGCTCCATCCCCTGGGCGCTGCCCTGCAGGCCGCGGAAGATGTTGCCGCCGCCGATCACCATGCAGACCTCGACGCCCATCTTGGCGACGCTGTCGACCTCGTTCGCGATTCGCGCGACGGTGGGCGGGTTCAGGCCGAAGCCCTGGTCGCCCATCAGCGCCTCGCCCGAAATCTTGAGCATCACGCGGCCATATTGCTTGGGGGTCTCGCTGGTCATCTGGGGCTCCTTGAGGCCGGCCTGATGCCGGTCGCTTTCATCGCGGCGTTAAATGTCGCAAAAGGCCCGCAGGATCAACTGTCCGGAAGGCCCATGCGCATCCCTGACCTGACACATATCGACGCCTCGCGCCACCTGCTGATTGCGGGACCGACCGCCAGCGGCAAATCCGCACTGGCGCTGGCGGTCGCGCAGGCACAGGGGGGACTGGTGGTGAATGCCGACGCGTTGCAGGTCTGGTCCTGCTGGCGCGTGCTGACGGCCCGCCCCTCGGCAATGGACGAGGCGCTCGCGCCGCACGCCCTTTACGGGCACGTCACGCCGGGGCGGTCCTATTCGGTGGGCGACTGGCTGCGAGAGGTGGGCGATCTGCTGGGGCAGCGGCTGATCGTCGTGGGCGGCACGGGGCTGTACCTGACGGCGCTGACGCGGGGGCTGGCGGAAATTCCCGCGACCCCGGACCATGTGCGGCGGCAGGCCGATGCGCGGATCGCCGCGGGCGAGCTGCCCGCCATGATCGCCGAGCTGGACGCCCCCACCCGCGCCGCGATCGACCTGAAGAACCCCGTCCGCGTCCAGCGCGCATGGGAGGTGCTGACCACGACCGGGCGCAGCATCCGCGACTGGCAGGACGCCACGCCGCCCCCGCTGATCGCCCCGCAGGACTGCCAGCGCATCCAGATCGTGTCGGATCGCGACTGGCTGGCCGACCGCATCGCGGCCCGCTTCCACCTGATGCTGGAGCAGGGCGCGCTGGACGAGGTTCGCGCGAATCTGCCCATCTGGGACCCCGCCGCCCAATGGGCCAAGGCCATCGGCGCGCCCGAACTGGTCGATCACCTGCAGGGGCACGCCAGCCTTTCGGATGCGGTACAATCCGCGATTGTCGCGTCCCGCCAATATGCCAAGGGTCAGCGCGCCTGGTTCCGGGGGCGCATGAAGGACTGGGATATGTGGCAGGCAGGCCACGGCGGTCTGCACAGGGCGTGATTCGTCGGAAACCGAAGCCATGATTGTTGAGTTTCGTCGGGGATGGGCGATAATCCGCCTATGTCCTTTCGAAACGCAAGTCTTGGTGGAAGCGACGCATGTCTGTCTGGGATCGCACGGAATGGCAGGGAGGTTTCCCGTTCTCGCCCTCGCGACTGAGATCGCAGGGCAGCGGGCTGTCGCAGGTCACGGAACCCGCCATCCTCGATGACGGCGCACCGCAGGATCGCAGCCCGCAGCCTTGGGAATCCGCACGCCGCCCCGGCGCGATCGCTATCCCCGAGGCGCTGGCGATCCGCGCGACGCCCGCGGCGCGCCGCTTCGCCCCGCGCCGCGCAGGGCTTCGTCTGGTGCCGCTCGGGGCGTTCGCATGGGGAAGCCGCGAGACGCCCGCCCACCCGCGGACCCGGCCCGAGCATGTGCTTCTCAGCGTGACGGCTGGCGCGATGCGGATCGACTTTCCCAGGGATCACCTGATCCTGGAGCCGGGCGGCCTGTGCTTCATTCCCGCAGGCACCGCCTTTGCCGCGCGACCGCGCCGGGATGCCGACGGCCGGGCGCTGCTGGTGTCGCCGGAGATGTGCGCCGAGATGGACCCGGCCTTCCCCGACCGGACCCTGTCGGGCTGGCTGGATCACGGGGCCGAGGCCTTGGGCGTCGCGCTGCAGGACATGGCCGAGGATGCGCAGGGCAGCCCCGACCGCAAGACGCTGACCTGTCACCTGAACCTGCTGGCCGTGCGGCTGTCGCGCATGGACACCACGCGGACGCGGCCCGATACGGTCGCGCCGGTCGCGGCGGACCGCCCGCTGGTCGACCGCTTCCTGTCCGTCGCCGCCGCCGATCTGGGGGCCTGCCGCACGCTGGCCGAGATCGCGCAGGATCTGGGCAGCACGCTGACGCAGCTGGATCGCGCCTGCCAGGAGGCGCGCGGCCGCCGTGCCATCGACCTGATCAACGAATTGCGGCTGGAACGCGCGGCCGAGATGCTGCGCCACACGGATCGCGCGCCTGCGCGGATCGCGACGGATCTGGGCTATGCCACCCAGACCCACATGACCCGCGCCTTCGTGGCGGCCACGGGGCGCACCCCCGAGACCTATCGCACGCAGATGCGTTAATCTTCGGGGGTTTCCTCGGGGCGGCCCTTGAAGCCAAGGGCGACCACGAATTTCTCGGATGAATCGCTGCGGCTTGCGGGAGGCTTCACGTTGGCGACCTTCTCGAAGTTGCGCTTCAGAAGGGCCTGCATCTCGGTCTCGGCGCCGCCTGCCAGGACCTTGGCGACGAAGGTGCCGCCCGGCTCGAGCACGTCGAAGGCCAGCTGCGCCGCAGCCTCGACCAGCGCAACGATGCGCAGGTGGTCGGTGCCCTTGTGCCCCGAGGATGCGGCAGCCATGTCCGACATGACGACATCTGCAGGTCCGCCCAGCCATTCCTTGACCAGGTCGTCGGCCCCATCGGACAGGAAGTCCAGCTGATGGATCTCGGCCCCCGCGATCGGATCGACCTCTTGCAGGTCCAACCCGAGGACGCGGCCGATCTTCTTGCCCGACTTCTCGCCCAGGGCATTCGTGCGGGCCACGGCGACCTGGCACCAGCCGCCGGGGGCGCAGCCCAGATCGACGACGCGCGCGCCGGGCACGAGGAAGCGATACTTCTCGTCCAGTTCCAGGATCTTGTAGGCCGCGCGTCCGCGATAGCCTTCACGCTTGGCGCGCTGCACATAGGGGTCGTTCAGCTGCCGTTCCAGCCACAGCTTGCTGGACAGCTTGCGCCCCTTGGCGGTCTTCACCCGCACGCGCAGGTCGCGCTGCCCGCGTCCGCTGGTCTTGCCTTCCCGGCTGCCAGGTGCCTTCGTCATCATGCCACTCCGTTCAGTCCTTCGGGCCTCAGAACCCCATCGCGCACCATCTGGGCATAAAGCAACCCCTCTCGGAGGCCGCGATCGGCCACGGACAGCCGATTCGTGGGCCAGACCCGCATCAGCGTCTGAAGGATCGCGGCGCCCGACATGATCAGCGCATGGCGTTCGCGCCCAATGCGCGGGTCCGTGCGCCGCCCGTCAGGCCCCAGCACGAGATAGCTGTGGATCACCCGGTCGATCTGGTCGCTCGTCATCTCCAGCCCGTCGACCTTGGTCCGGTCATAGCGGCGCAGCCCGAGGAAGCTGGCCGCCACCGTCGTCACCGTCCCCGAGGTGCCGATGATCTGGAACCCCTCGTCCGGCGCACCGTCGGCATAGGGCGCGAAATTGGCCAGCGCCTCCTCGAAGAACCAGCTCATGAGGGCGAAGCGGCCCTGGTCGTCCTCGACATCGGCGAACTGGTCGCGCAGGGTCGCGACCCCCAGGGGCACGCTGATCCAGTCGACGACGCGCGCCCCGCCCGGCTGCGGATTGCCGAACCCCTCGGACAGGCGCATGATCGCGCGCGGCCGTTCCTTCGGCTCGACATCCTCGAGGTCGATCCAGACCAGTTCCGTGGACCCGCCGCCGATATCGACGACCATCAGCGTCTCGGTCTTGTGGCTGACCAGCGGCGCGCAGGAGATGACGGCAAGGCGCGCCTCTTCCTCGGCGCCGATCACCTCGATCGGCAGGCCGGTTTCCCTGCGGATGGTCCGAAGGAAGTCGCGGCTGTTCTTCGCGCGCCGACAGGCTTCTGTCGCGACCAGCCTCATGCTGCGCACGCGGTGCTGATCCAGCTTGCGCCGGCAGACCTGCAATGCGTGGACCGTGCGCGCCATCGAGCTGCGGGACAGGCGCCCCGAAGCTTCCAGCCCCTGCCCAAGCTGAACCGGCTTGGAGAAGCTGTCGATGACCTGGAACTGACTGCCCGTAGGACGGGCGATCAGCATCCGGCACGAATTTGTTCCCAGATCCAGGGCAGCATAAAGCCCCCCCGTCTCGGGTTGTCGGGTGCCCGACGGCTCGACCGATTTTCTCGGGATCGCGTCCGCACCCGCAGGACGCTTGGGCGCCATGACACACGCCCTCCGATGACAAGTTATCCCCAGACTAGTCGCGCCTGACGCGACGTTCAAGGGGCGGCAGCGATGCCGCAGGTCGCGGGCGACATGGCCGGGGCTGCTTGACGCCCACTGGCGCGCGCGGCAATCAGGGGCAATGATCGACATGCGCCCGGTTGCCCACCCGATTGGAAAGATCGTCTTTGCCCTGGGCGCATTCATGCTGGCCCCGATGGCGGTGGACCTGTGGCATGACGACCCCCACTGGATGGTCTTCCTGGAATGCGCCTCGATCACGATCGTGACAGGGCTGCTGCTGGTCGTCGCCAACCGGGCCGAGCGCAAGCGCGCCCTGACGATCCAGCAGGCGTTTTTGCTGACATCCGGCCTGTGGATCGCGCTGCCGGTCTTCGGCGCCCTGCCCTTCATCCTGGGCGCGCCGAACGCATCCGTCACCGACGCCTTCTTCGAGGCGATGTCGGGCGTCACGACCACCGGCACCACGGCATTCCCCGAACTGGACGGCCTGCCGAAGGGCACCCATCTGTGGCGCGCGCTTCTGCAGTGGATGGGCGGTCTGGGGATCGTGGTGGTGGCGATGGTCTTCCTGCCCGTCATGAAGGTCGGCGGCATGCAGTTCTTCCGCTCCGAGGGCTTCGACACCCTGGGCAAGATCCTGCCCCGGGCCGGAGAGATCGCGGCCGAGATGACCATCATCTATGTCGCGATGACCGCCGCCTGCGCGGTCACCTACATGGTGCTGGGGATGAGCGGCTTCGACGCGGTGGTCCATGCGCTGACGACATGCTCGACCGGCGGCTTCTCGAACTACGACGCCAGCTTCGGGGCCTATCTGGGGGCGCCGGAATGGGCGGCCTCGGTCTTCATGGTGCTGGCCTCTGTGCCGTTCATCCGGCTGGTGCAGGCGATGCGCGGGAATGGCGGGCCGCTGATCCACGACCGGCAGGTGCATACCTATCTGAAGCTGATCTTCGCCGTCTGCGGGATCATCATCATCTATCGCCTGATCTGGCTGGAACAGGATGTCTCCTTCTCCGAGGCGGTGCGGGAAACGGTGTTCAACACCATCTCGACCTTCTCGGGGACGGGGTTCGCATCGACCGACATGACGCAATGGGGGCACCTGCCCTTCGCGCTGCTGATCATCGTGGGGCTGATCGGGGGCTGCACCGGATCGACGGGCTGCTCGGTCAAGGTCTTCCGCTACGAGGTGCTGTTCCAGGCCGTGCGCGCCCAGATCCGGCGGATGCATTCGCCGCACAGGCTGTATCCGCTGCGCTATGCCGGGCATCCGCTGGACAAGGGCGTCGTCGATTCGGTGATGGCCTTCTTCACGCTGTTCATGCTGACCTTCGGCCTGCTGATCGTGGGGCTTGCGCTGACGGGCCTGCATCCGCGCACCGCGCTGACCGCCGCCTGGACGGCCATCGCAAATGTCGGCCCCGCATGGGGCCCGGAAATCACCGCCAACGGGTCCATCGTGGAATTCCCGACGGCGGCGAAATGGATGATGATCACCGGCATGTATCTGGGCCGGTTGGAGCTGGTCTCGGTCCTGGTCCTGCTGCTGCCGCGCTTCTGGCGGCCCTGATCAGGGCAGCGTTGCGCCGGGCGCGTCGTTCCGCGCCGGTGCGTGCCGCGTCAGGCTGCCGGCCATCTCGGCCTCGATCCGGGCCTGGTTCTGCGCATCCGATGCGGGCCAGATCAGCACCCAGCCTTCCGCGCGCCCGTCCTGCACGCGCCCCTGCGCGACGCCGATATGCGCGTCGTTGGCACCCTTCAGCCTGACCGAGCCGTTCGCGATCTCTCGCGTGGGGTTCGGCACCCAGCCAAGCGCGGTCACGAGGCCCGCAAGGTCCAGAAGCTCTTGCTGGCCGCCCTTCTGGCTGAACAGGATCAGCGCCGCGCCGGACCCGTCCTTCGGACCCCAGATCGACAGCGCGCGTTCGGCACGGTCGAATTCCAGCGCCGAGCGCGGCGCGATGACCGAAAGCCCCGTCACCTCGTCGCGCAGTTCCGACAGCCCCAGTTCGTCGCGCCATTCCTGCTGGCGCCGCTTCAGCGCCTCCATCGCGGTGCCCGGATCGGTCGAGGCGCGGTTCTGCGCGATCTCGGCGCGGATGGCGGCCTGCGTGCGCGGGCCGTCCTGCCCGTCGATCGCGCCGTCATAGTGCCCGGCCCATGCCAGCATCGCCTGCACCTCGGCCAGGGGCGGCATGGGGCGGCGCGCATCCGGCGCGGGCAGATCGGGTGCCTGCCCCGGCTGCAGCGCATCGCCAAGGACCGCGGCCTCGATCACGGTCGCGCCCGCGGGCATCGCGCCCGCATCGGTCAGGACCGGCAGCCAGGCCTGCGCGGCGGCAGGCGCTAGCGGTCCAAGCGTCACGGCAAAGCCGCCATCGACCAGCGCGTGCAGCCCCGCATCGGGAAACTCCTCGCGGATATCGCCAAGGGCCTGACGGGCGGCGGCTTCGTCCTGCGCGCGCGACAGCGCCAGGAAGACATCGGGCGGCGGCGCGATCTCGGTCGGGGCCGCGTCGCCCACGGGCACAAGGACCATTCCCGGCGCGGGCACGCTGACGAAGCTGTCGTCGGGAACCGCGCCCGCGGCCTTCAGCTGCGCCAGCCGCGCATCCGCGTCGGCGCGATCAAGCGGCCCGATCGCGATGCCGGTCCAGCCGTTGCCAAGGTCCAGCGTGACGACGCCCTCCAGCGTCTCGGCCCATGCACCGGCGGCCACGCTCGCCTCCTCGGCGCCGCGCTTGGCCTCGATCCGGATCACGGCATCCTCGGCCATCGCCGGGACCGGGATCATGGCCGCCATGAATAACGTTGCGATCTGCCGCATCTGCCGCCTCCTTCGCTGCCGCGTCTGCGCGGTCGTTGCCGGGCCTTTATTGACCCTGTTCCGCCACGCGCCTAGAAGGCGCCAAGCACTGCCGATCTACGCAAAAGGATGGCCCGATGACCAGCCCCAACCGACCCCGCAGTTTTCAGGAGATCATCCTGCGCTTGCAGAATTACTGGGCGGGACAGGGCTGCGCCGTCCTGCAGCCCTACGACATGGAGGTCGGCGCGGGCACGTTCCACCCCGCGACCACGCTGCGCGCCCTGGGCAGCCGCCCCTGGGCTGCGGCCTATGTCCAGCCCTCGCGCCGTCCGACCGACGGGCGCTACGGGGAAAACCCGAACCGGCTGCAGCACTATTACCAGTACCAGGTCATCATCAAGCCCAGCCCGCCGAACCTGCAGGAGCTGTATCTGGGCAGCCTGCGCGCGATCGGGCTGGACCCGATGGTCCACGATGTCCGCTTCGTGGAAGACGACTGGGAATCGCCCACCCTTGGCGCATGGGGCCTTGGATGGGAGGTCTGGTGCGACGGGATGGAGGTCAGCCAGTTCACCTATTTCCAGCAGGTCGGCGGGCATGACTGCAAGCCGGTCTCGGGAGAGCTGACCTATGGCCTGGAGCGTCTGGCCATGTATGTCCTGGGCGTCGAACATGTGATGGACATGCCCTTCAACGACCCCGACAGCCCCATCGCGCTGACCTATGGCGACATCTTCCGCCAGACCGAACAGGAATATTCGCGCTGGAACTTCGACCAGGCCGATACCGAGATGCTGCTTCAGCACTTCAAGGACGCCGAGGCCGAATGCGCCCGCATCCTCGAGGCCGCCGAGACGGACGGCGCGGGTCGCCGCATCCCGATGGCGCATCCCGCCTATGACCAGGCGATCAAGGCCAGCCACCTGTTCAACCTGCTGGACGCGCGCGGCGTGATCTCGGTCACGGAACGCCAGGCCTATATCGGGCGGGTGCGCGCGCTGTCCAAGGGCTGCGCCGACCTGTTCCTGACCACCGAGGCCGCGGGGGCCGCATGAACGGCAAGACCGTTGTCGCAACCCTCGTGCTGGCGACCGTCCTTGCGGGCGGCGGCATGTGGTATGCGCAGGAATACGGATATTACGACCGGATCGACCCGGCCGACGGCGCCATCGCGGTGGACACCCCCGCAGGCACCGTCGACCTGGACCTGATCGGGTTCGAGGGGATCGACGCCGACAGCTCTCCCTTGCGCTGGCGTGCCTGCGCGCGGGCCGAGAACCTGCCCGCCGATGCCGTCCCCTATCCCGACGCGACGCCCCTGATCGGGCCGCGCTGGTTCGACTGCTTCGACGCCCGCGAAATCGGGCGCGACCTTGAACGCGGCGCCGCGCGCGCCATCCTTGCCAGGTCCGAGATCCACACCGACGTGGACCGCGTGCTGGCCGTCTATCCCGACGGGCGCGTGTTCGGCTGGCACCAATACAACGACAAGACCCCGGAACGCGGAGTGATGGACTGATGCCCGACCTGCTGATCGAGCTTTTCTCGGAAGAAATCCCCGCACGGATGCAGACCCGCGCGCGCGAGGACCTCAAGCGTCTCGTGACCGACGGGTTGGTCGAGGCGGGCCTGACCTATGCCAGCGCGGGTGCCTTCAGCACGCCGCGCCGCCTGGTCCTGACCATCGAGGGCCTGACCGCCCACAGCCCCACCACGCGCGAGGAACGCAAGGGCCCCCGCACCGACGCCCCCGAAAAGGCGCTGGAAGGCTTCCTGCGCTCGACCGGGCTGACCCGCGACCAGCTGGAGGCCCGCGACGACAAGAAGGGCCAGGTCTGGTTCGCCACCATCACCCATGAAGGCCGCCCCGCCGCGGATATCGTGGCCGAGGTGCTGGAAGCCGCGATCCGCAACTTCCCCTGGCCGAAATCCATGCGTTGGGGCGCAGGATCGCTGCGTTGGGTGCGCCCGCTGCATTCGATCCTGTGCATCCTTTCGGACGAGGCCGGCACCTCGGTCGTCGATCTGGACGTGGATGGCATCAAGGCCGGCGACACGACGCGCGGCCACCGCTTCATGGCCCCCGACGCCTTCACCGTCACCGGCTTCGAGGATTACGCCGCCAGGCTGCGCCGCGCCTTCGTCATGCTGGACACCGATGAACGCGCGTCCGAGATCCGCCAGCAGGCCGACAACCTGGCCTTTGCGCGCGGCTGGGAAATCGTCGCCGACGAGGGGCTTCTGGCCGAGGTCGCGGGCCTTGTCGAATGGCCCGTGCCGCTGATGGGCGTGATCGAGGACCGCTTCCTCGACCTGCCGCCCGAGGTGCTGCAGACCTCGATGAAGGAGCACCAGAAGTTCTTCTCGGCCCGCAACCCCAAGACGGGCCGGATCGAGGGCTTCGTGACGGTCGCCAACATCGTGACGCCCGATGACGGCGCGACGATCCTTGCGGGCAACCAGCGCGTTCTGGCCGCCCGCCTGTCCGATGCCGCCTTCTTCTGGGAAAACGACCTGCGAGAGGCGAAATCCGGCATGGAGACCTGGGCCGAGGGCCTGAAATCCGTGACCTTCCAGAGCAAGCTTGGCAGCCAAGCCGACCGTGTCGCCCGCATCGCAGCCCTGTCGCGCGAGATCGCGCCGCTTGTGGGCGCCGACCCCGACCAAGCCGAGCTTGCCGCCAGCCTTGCCAAGCTGGACCTGCGCTCGGCCATGGTGGGCGAATTCCCCGAGCTTCAGGGCACGATGGGCCGCTACTATGCGCTGCAGGCGGGCCATGATGCCGCCGTCGCCGATGCGGCGCGCGACCACTACTCGCCCCTCGGGCCGTCCGATGCGGTGCCCACCGCACCCGTCTCGGTCGCCGTGGCGCTGGCGGACAAGCTGGACACGCTGACCGGCTTCTGGGCCATCGACGAGAAGCCCACGGGTTCCAAGGACCCCTTCGCGCTGCGGAGGGCGGCACTGGGGGTGATCCGGCTGGTGCTGGAGAACCGTGTTCGCGTCCCGGTGACGAGCCTCATAGGCAACGCAACGATCGCGCACTACTCGCAGGAACTGCGCGGCTTGCTTGAAGACGATGCCGCGGAAGCCGAAGCAGCGGCCAGTTGGCTCGGCGTCGATGTCGCCAAGTTGCAAGCCATGGCATCCGAAATTCGCGATGCCGCCGTGTCTCAGGAAGAACGCGACGCCAGATCGCGCGAGTTTGCCGTGAAGATGATCGAACGGCAGGAAGCGAAGACTTCCGACGCTCAGACGCTGCTCTCGTTCTTCCACGACCGCCTCAAGGTCTACCTGCGCGAGCAGGGCATCCGTCACGACATCATCGACGCCGTGCTGGCGCAGGACGGCAATGACGACCTGCTGCAGGTCGTGAACCGTGCCACCGCGCTGAACGACATGATGGCGACCGAGAACGGGCAGAACCTGACCCAGGGCCTCAAGCGTGCGGGCAACATTCTGGCCCAGGCCGAAGAAAAGGACGGCGTCGAATACAGCTTCGGTGCCGACCCGAAATTCGCCGATACCGACGCAGAACACGCCCTGTTCGCCGCGCTCGACACCGCCGATCCCGCGATCCGCAAGGCCATGGCCTCCGAGGACTTCCCCGCCGCCATGCAGGCCATCGCGGGCCTCCGTGCCCCGATCGACGCCTTCTTCGAGGCCGTGCAGGTCAATACCGACAACCAGATCCTGCGTCGCAACCGCCTGAACCTGCTGTCGCGCATCCGCGACGCCGGACGGCAAATCGCCGACTTCACCCGGATCGAGGGCTAAGAAACAGCCCCCCCCCCCCGCACCCAAGCGAAAGGGGCCGGAGAAATCTCCGGCCCCTTCTTCGTTTCAGCGATCGGTTTCTGACGCGACCGCCCACGGGGGTCCGGGGGGTTCGCCCCCCGGCCGTCGCGGGACGCAATCAGGCCGAACGTTCCACCATCATGTGCTTGATCGAAGCGATCGCCTTCGCGGGGTTCAGACCCTTCGGGCAAGTGTTGGTGCAGTTCATGATCGTGTGGCAGCGATACAGCTTGAAGGGATCCTCCAGCTCGTCCAGACGCTCGCCCGTGGCTTCGTCACGGCTGTCGATGATCCAGCGATAGGCATGCAGCAGCGCGGCCGGCCCGAGGTAACGGTCGCCGTTCCACCAGTAGGACGGGCACGCGGTCGAGCAGGACGCGCACATGATGCACTCGTACAGGCCGTCCAGCTTCTTGCGGTCCTCGATCGACTGCTTCCACTCTTTCGCGGGCGTCGGCGATTTCGTCTGCAGATAGGGGTTCACCGAGGCGTGCTGCGCATAGAAATGCGTCAGGTCCGGCACCAGGTCCTTGACCACCGGCATGTGCGGCAGCGGATAGATCGAGATGTCGCCCTTCACCTCGTCGATGCCGAAGATGCAGGCCAGCTTGTTGCCGCCGCCGATATTCATCGCGCAGGACCCGCAGATCCCCTCGCGGCACGACCGGCGGAAGGACAGGGTCGGGTCGATCTCGTTCTTGATCTTGATCAGCGCGTCCAGCATCATCGGGCCGCACTTGTCGACATCCACGAAATAGGTGTCGAGGCGCGGGTTCTCGCCGGTATCGGGATCCCAACGATAGATCTTGAACTTGCGCACATTGGTCGCGCCCTCGGGCTTGGGCCAGGTCTTGCCGACCGTGATCTGGCTGTTCTTGGGCAAAGTGAACTGGACCATTGGGTGCTCCTTTCAGAGAGTGCCTTCGGACGGCGCTTGGGCCGTGAATAGATGTTGCGAGCGCGCGACGAGTTCTGCGACCCGGTCGCGGGCATGGGGGTTCAGCTCCAGCCGGTTCAGCTGGCGCAGGAATTCGGTGGCATTGTCGTTCAGCCGCTCCATCGCGCGATCGGGCAGCGGGGGCAGTGCGTCGATGCGGTCACCTGGCAGCCCGGCCAGGCGCAGCAGGTGGCGGGCCGTGTCCTCGGGACCGTGCAGATGGGTCACGCGCCCCTCGCCCACGGCATTCTCGATGCGCCGCACCAGGTTCGGCCAATCCGGCAGATCGGCCGTCGCCGCGCGGAAATCGGCCCAGCTGCCGGCATAGCCGTCGGTACGGACCGCCTGCGCCCAGACCGAGGGCAGCCAGTCCTCCATCTCGCGCGTGCAGATGACATAGCGGGGGTCGAAGCCCCGGTCCTGCGCGGCACGGTCCAGCTGCTTCAGAAGCCGCGGCAGCACGGGATAGAGACCGGTCTCGCCGCCATTGCCGGGCATCGCGCCCGACAGGTTCTCGTGGCTGATCAGGACGGGCTGGTCGCCCTGCGGGATGGTGTCCAGAACCTCGTCCAGCGCGGCGACAAGCGCCTCACGGCGGTCCTTGCCCGGCGCCAGGCTGAAGGCCACGGCGGCACGCCCCAGGGGGCGCATGGGCGTCCCTTCGGCGGGGGTGCGCAGGATCACGCGATCGGCGATCTGCGGCGCTGCCTGTTCCAGGAAGCGCTGCACCGATGTCGTGCCGGTCTTCTGGACCCCGATATGGAAGATGAGCGGACGCTGCGCCATGCCCTAGCCCCGCCATCCCGGCTGGTCATAGAGTGGCCGCGTCGGCAATTCGCCGGAGCGACGGCGCACGCAGCGGTCGAACACGGCCGAGGGGTCGCGCCCCATGATGTAGTCGCTTCCGATCTCCAGCTCGACCCGGCCGAAGCCGTCGATCCCGCCACCCGATCCGGAGGCCGCACCGACGGCCACGCTTCCACGCGGCCGTTGGGCAAGTTCGGCATCGCGCAGGCACACGCGCTCGGCCTGATCCACCGGGATCGGACCGCATGCGGCCAGCACCGCAAGCGGTGCAAGCCAGAGCGTGTGCCGCGCGCGCATCATGTCAGGCCGAGCGCGCCACGGAGGCGATGCACTGCGTGGTCGCCGGACGCGAGACGATCGCGGCGACGCTGTCGGCGGTGCTGCTGCCGGCTGCGGACATCTGGGCGATGTCGATCAGTTCGGCGGTGGTCGCGTTCTGCATCACGCAGTTCGTGTAGGGCGTGGTGTCCGAACCGGCCAGGCGCGACTGCATTTCCGTGTTCACGGCGTTGCGGGCCAGCTGGCGCGATGCCTCGTCCAGCTGGGTCGGTGCCGTGGGTGCGGCAGCCGGGGCGGAGGGGACGGCCGGTGCGGTCGTCTGCACCGGGGCCACACAGCCCGCCAGCGTGACTGCGGAAACGGCCAGTGCCGCGTAGATCTTCGTGCGCATCAGTAAACCCTTTTCTTCGGAGCGATCTTTTGCAGGTCGATCCCGCCCTCTTGCTGAGTGGTCAGCGGATCCATGTGGACAGGCCGATAGTCGAGTTTAACCTTGTTCCCGTCGACCCATGCAAGCGAGTGCTTGCGCCAGGTGGCATCATCCCGCTCGGGCCAGTCCTCGTGGGCGTGGGCGCCGCGGCTTTCCTTGCGTGCCTCGGCGGCGACGATGGTCGCCATCGCGTTCGGCATCAGGTTCGTCAGCTCCAGCGTCTCCATCAGGTCGGTGTTCCAGATCAGCCCGCGATCGGTGACCTTCAGGTCATTCATCATGCCCGCGATCTCGGTCATCTTGTCGACGCCTTCCGCCAGGGTCTTGTCGGTGCGGAACACCGCCGCGTCGGCCTGCATCGTGCGCTGCATCTTGTCGCGCAGTTCCGCGGTCGAGGTGCCGCCCGTGGCGTTGCGCAGCGTGTCGAAGCGGTCCAGCGCACGGTCGACCTCGGCCTGGTTGGTCGAGGGGATGGCGCTTTCGCGGTCGATGACCTGGCCCGCGCGGATGGCGGCGGCGCGACCGAAGACGACAAGGTCGATCAGGCTGTTCGAGCCGAGGCGGTTCGCGCCATGGACCGATGCGCAGCCGGCCTCGCCCACGGCCATCAGGCCGGGGAACACCGCGTCGGGCGTGTCGGCGGTCGGTGCCAGCACCTCGCCCCAGTAGTTCGTCGGAATACCGCCCATGTTGTAGTGCACGGTCGGCAGCACCGGGATCGGTTCGCGCGTGACATCGACGCCCGCGAAGATCTTGGCCGATTCCGAGATGCCCGGCAGACGCTCGTGCAGGGTTTCCGGCGGCAGGTGCATCAGGTTCAGGAAGATGTGGTCCTTGTCGGCACCCACGCCGCGACCTTCGCGGATCTCCATGGTCATGCAGCGGCTGACGACGTCGCGGCTGGCCAGGTCCTTGTAGGTCGGTGCGTAACGCTCCATGAAGCGCTCGCCCTCGCTGTTGGTCAGGTAACCGCCCTCGCCGCGCGCGCCCTCGGTGATCAGGCAGCCCGAGCCGTAGATGCCGGTCGGGTGGAACTGCACGAACTCCATGTCCTGCAGAGGCAGGCCCGCGCGGGCGACCATGCCGCCACCGTCGCCGGTGCAGGTATGGGCGCTGGTCGCGCTGAAATAGGCACGGCCATAGCCGCCGGTCGCCAGCACCACCATCTTGGCGTTGAAGACGTGCATCGTGCCGTCATCCAGCTTCCAGCAGACGACGCCGGTGCAGCGGCCATCGGTGATGATCAGGTCCAGCGCGAAATACTCGATGAAGAATTCCGCGTTATGCTTCAGCGACTGACCGTACAGCGTGTGCAGGATGGCGTGGCCGGTCCGGTCTGCGGCGGCGCAGGTGCGCTGCACCGGGGGGCCTTCGCCGAATTCGGTCGTGTGGCCGCCGAAGGGACGCTGGTAGATGCGGCCATCCTCGGTGCGGCTGAAGGGAACGCCGTAATGTTCCAGCTCGTAGACGGCCTTGGGGGCCTCGCGCGCCAGGTATTCCATGGCGTCGGTATCGCCCAGCCAGTCCGACCCCTTCACGGTGTCGTACATGTGCCACTGCCAGTGGTCGGGGCCCATGTTCGACAGCGATGCGGCGATGCCGCCCTGGGCTGCCACGGTGTGGCTGCGGGTCGGGAAGACCTTGCTCACGCAGGCCGTGCGCAGGCCCTGTTCGGCCATGCCGAGCGTGGCGCGAAGGCCCGCGCCGCCGGCGCCCACCACGACGACATCGTAATCATGCGTATGCGTTTCGTAGGAAGCCATGTCGTCCTCAGATCGCGGGGGTGGTGAAGGCCATCTTCGCCAGCGCGAAGACGGCGGCGGCGATGACGCCCCACCCGAAGATGTTCGAGGCAACGATCGCAAGCTTGTTCACGTTGCCGTAGAGATAGTCGTCCAGCATGATCCGCGTGCCCTTGATGAAGTGCACCATGCCGACGATGATGAAGAGCGCCGTGATGACGCCGGGGAACGGACGGCCGAAATGGGCCATCAGCTCCTCTCGCGGCAGGCCGATGCCCGCGCCGACCGCGATCAGGAACAGCGGCGTCAGGATGATCAGCGCATAGCTGCTGACCGTCATCTGCCAGTGGTGATGCGTGCCCGAACGCGCCGAGCCAAGCCCTTGGGCCGCCTTGCGGGGGGTGATGTAGCGCATGAAACCCTCGCCTCAGCTGATGAAGAAGATGATGAGGCTCAGCAGCGTCAGCGCGACCGAACCGATGATGATGGCCCAGGACGCCTTCTCGGCCTCGTGGATCTCGAGGCCCATGCCCGCATCGTAGAACAGGTGGCGGATGCCCGCCAGCGCGTGGAACCACAGCGCCCAGGTCGAGGCGGTGAGGATCAGGAAGCCCAGCCAGGACCGCACGACCCAGTCGGCGGCGGCGAAGGCGCCCGGCCCGCTGACGGCGGCGACCAGCCACCATGCCAGCAGCACGACGCCTGCGACCAGCGCATGGCCGGTGATCCGCGTCATGATCGAGGTGATCGCCGCCAGCGGCAGCTTGTAGACCTGAAGGTGGGGGGAAAGCGGCCGGTTACCCCGGTTCACGTCGGCCATGGCGGCCCTCCTTTGTCGGTTCAGCAGGTCCCGCCAAGGTCGTCCCAGAAGGCAGGGCTGGCCGGGCGGGCTGGCATTTGCCGTGTATCTATGTGGAAGTTATTCCATCTGTCATCGGAAGTTTCCAGCCCACGCGCCGAAATGACGCGGAAAACATGTTTTGTGATCACGCAAAACCGTCGCGTGATCACAGTTTCCCGCCGCGCCGTCGCGGGGCTGGCGCAGGCACCGGTTCATTCCGGCATCAGCGCCCAGTAATCCAGATCCAGCAGGATCTCGGGCAGGTAACGGCCCGCCGCGTCCTTCAGGGCGAACCCGTCCACCCTGCCCTTGGTCGCGACCAGCCGCAGCCGGATCGCGCCGACGCCCGGAACGGCGGTGGGGGCCTTGTCCAGCACCTCGGACCAGGCACGGACCGTATCGCCCGCGAAGCACGGATTGGCATGGGCACCCGCGTTCAACGCGACGATCATCTGCGCATTCGCCAGCCCGTTGAAGGACAACGCCCGCGCCATGCTGATGACATGACCGCCATAGATCAGCCGCCGGCCGTCATCGCGATTGGTGGCGTCGAAATGCACCTTGGCCGTGTTCTGCCACAGCCGAGTGGCCAGCATGTGCTCGGCCTCTTCGATGGTGACGCCATCGACATGGTCGATCAGCTCTCCGACGGTGTAATCGCCAAGACGGTGCGTTTCCCCCGCAAGATCAGTATTGTAGGCGTCGAAGTTCAGGCCCTCTGGAACCACGATGTCCTGGGGCGCGACGGTGCCCGACAGCGTCGGCAGCACGGGTTCGGGCGCATCGCCGCCTTCTTCGCGGCGGCGGACCATGACCCACCGCACATATTCCAGCACAACCTCGTCCTGCTGGTTCAGCCCGCGCGTGCGTACCCAGACCACGCCCGATTTCCCGTTCGAGTTCTGCTTGAGGCCGATCACCTCGGATTCGGCGCGCAGCGTGTCGCCGGGCCAGACCGGCAGCAGCCAGCGCCCCTCGGCATAGCCCAGATTCGCGACGGCGTTCAGGCTGACATCCGGGACCGTCTTGCCGAACACGGTGTGAAAAGCCAGCAGGTCGTCCATCGGGCTGCCGTCCAGCCCGCAGGAAATCGCGAACTCGTCCGAGGAATAGAGCGCATGCCGCGCCGGATAGAGCGCGTGATAGAGCGCCCTTTCCCCCTCGGCCAGGGTGCGCGGCACGGCATGGCGGATCACCTGCCCGATCGCGTAATCCTCGAAGAAGCGGCCCGGATTGGTCTTGGTCATTGCTGGCCCAGCTTCATGTCGGGGTGGTATTCGGTCTCGATCTCCTTTGTGACGGCCTGTGCGCAGCGCATCACGCCGCGCGCGGCATCGAAGGCCATGCTGGGGCTGCCCTCCAGAACCCAGCCCTTGGCCAGCGCATCGCTGACCTTGTGGCAGAAGGCGGCGGTATCGTCCTCGGTCAGCAGGCGATAGATCTTGGGCATCTTACGAAACTCCGAATGGCGAGGGGCCGACAAGGCCGTGGATGGTGGCTGCGACCAGCATGACGATGACGGCGCCGGCGACTGCCATAATCTCTTTCCTGACGGGGAAGGGACCGGTCGGCGGAACATGGTCCGACACGCGGTTGATCACCTGCATCTCGACCAGCGCCCATGCCAGCAGCCCGCCGAACAGGATGATCGAGGGCGTGTCGCCATTGACCAGCAGATGCGCGAAGGCCCAGACGGCAAAGCCCCACAGCATCGGATGCCGCGTCAGCGCCGTCACGCGGGTCTTCATCCCCGATGCGGCGAACAGGTAGAACGCGATCAGGACCAGCAGGTTGTTGATGCCGACCGTCGCGGGCGAAGGCCCCCACAGGAAGGTGCCGACCGCGGATTTGTAGCCGACCGTCATCAGCACGATCGACAGCGCCAGCGCGACGGCCACCGCGCCCTTGCCCGGATCGCCCAGCTTGGCGCGCGTCTCGGGGGCCGCCCGCTTGAACAGATGCGCCGCCCACCACAGGGCCACGCCGAGGATCAGGATCAGCATCTGGCTTCCTTTCGCTGAATGCGTCTTCGGTCGCAGACTGCCCCTATTCCGCCATGGCCGCAATCGCCTCGGCCCGGTCGATGGTGCGGCGCGCGGTCTCGACATGAAGGTTCTCGACGATGCGGCCATCCACGACGGCGACGCCCCGCCCCGCGGCCTGAGCCTGCTCGAACGCCTCGATCTGGCGGCGGGCCAGGTCGATCTCGGGTTCGGTCGGGGCAAAGGCCGCATTGGCCACCGCCAGCTGGGCCGGGTGGATCAGCGTCTTGCCGTCGAAGCCCATGTCGCGCCCCTGTTCGCATTCGGCGCGCAGCCCGTCCTCGTCCTTGAAGGCATTGAAGACGCCATCGACGATGACCCGGCCATGCGCCCGCGCGGCCAGCAGGCACAGGCCCAGACCCGCCATCATGGGCAGACGGTCGGCGCGGAAGCGGCTGCCGATCTCTTTCGCCAGGTCGTTCGTCCCCATGACCATGCCCGACAGCCGCGGATGCGCCGCGATGGCGCCTGCGTTCAGCATGCCCAGGGGCGTCTCCATCATCGCCCAGAGCGGGGCGTCGGGCAGCAGCTCGGCCACGGCGTCCAGATCCTCGGGGCCGTCCACCTTGGGGATCAGCACGCCATCGACGGGCAGGTCGGCGCAGGCCACGGCATCGGCCCTGCCCCATTCCGTCGCAAGCGCATTGATCCGAACGATGCGCGCACGCGGGCCGTAATCCTGCGCAAGCGCCTGCCGCAGCGCATCGCGCGCCGCCACCTTCTGGTCGGGCGCGACCGCATCCTCGAGGTCGAAGATGATCGCATCGGCAGGCAATCCGCGCGCCTTGTCCATCGCCCGCGCATTCGCCGCAGGTATATAGAGAACCGACCGGTAGGGACGCGCCATGAATTCCTCCTCGCAACAATGTTGCGCCAAGGTGCATATTCACGCCAGATATGGCAAGACCGAAATTGCCGCATCGCAGAATATCAGGCCAGCGCCTGCCAGATCAGCCGCAGCGACACGATCAGCAGGCCCCAGGTCAGCAGCTTGTAGAACAGCGCCTGCGGTATGATGCGCACCAGCCGCAGCCCGACCCAGACGGCCACCAGCGAAACGGGCATCAGCACCGCCGAGGTCACGAGGTTCGGCGCGGACAACTGTCCCAGCAGCGCATAGGGCAGCAGCTTGATCCAGTTGCCGATCGCGAAGAACCAGGTCGTCGTGCCCGCGAAGATCAGCGGGGTCATGCGCAGCGGCTGGGCATAGACCTGCCACAGCGGCGCACCCGAATGGCTGACGAAGCTCGTATAGCCCGCAAGCCCGCCCCACAGGCTGCCCTGCGACCAGCGCGGGCGCTGCGGAAGGCCGCCGATCTTCGGGCGCAGCAGCGCGTTCAGCGCGAAGGCGAAGCCGATCAGCCCGACGATCAGCGTGACACCCCAGACCGGCACGATGCTGGCCGTCGCCCAGCCAAGCGCGATGCCGCCGATGGCCCCCGGCAGCGATTTCCTCAGGACCTCGGTGTCGAAATTGCGCCGGAATGCCAGCAGCCCGCCTACGTCCGAGACGACATAGACCGGCAGCAGCACGCCCGCCGCCTGCACCGGGGACAGCACCAGCGACAGCAGCGGAACCGAGATGATTCCCGCCATCGCCAGCCCGCCCTTGGCCAGCCCGATGGCCGATGCGGCGATCAGGGCCAGCGCCCATCCCCCGGTTCCCAGGTCCAGAAGCATGCAATCCCCCCTTGCAGATGCTGCAATGGATGGCGCGAGGGGGCCGCGAAGGCAAGCGCCGTGTCCCGACACTTGCGATTCCCACGGCAACGGCTTAACCCGACTGCGACAACGACCCATGTATCGGAGGTTACACATGGCCCGACCCAAGATCGCACTCATCGGTGCGGGGCAGATCGGCGGCACGCTGGCGCATCTGGCCGCGATGAAGGAACTGGGCGACGTCGTCCTGTTCGACATCGCCGAAGGCACCCCGCAGGGCAAGGCTCTCGACATCGCGGAATCCGGCCCCTCCGAAGGGTTCGACGCCACGCTGAAGGGCACCAACGACTATGCCGACATCGCGGGCGCGGACGTCTGCATCGTCACCGCCGGTGTCCCGCGCAAGCCGGGCATGAGCCGCGACGACCTGCTGGGCATCAACCTGAAGGTCATGAAATCGGTCGGCGAAGGCATCGCGGCACACGCCCCGAACGCATTCGTGATCTGCATCACCAACCCGCTGGACGCCATGGTCTGGGCGCTGCAGAAGTTCTCGGGCCTGCCCGCGAACAAGGTCTGCGGCATGGCCGGCGTGCTGGATTCGGCGCGCTTCCGCCACTTCCTGTCGCTGGAATTCGGCGTGTCCATGAAGGACGTCACCGCCTTCGTGCTGGGCGGCCACGGCGACACGATGGTCCCGCTGACCCGCTACTCGACCGTCGCCGGCATCCCGCTGCCGGACCTGGTCAAGATGGGTTGGACCACGCAGGAGAAGCTGGACGCCATCGTGCAGCGCACCCGTGACGGCGGCGCCGAGATCGTCGGCCTGCTGAAGACCGGTTCGGCCTTCTATGCCCCCGCCACCAGCGCGATCGAGATGGCCGAGGCCTATCTGAAGGACCAGAAGCGCGTCCTGCCCTGCGCGGCGAACGTGGACGGCGCCTATGGCCTGAAGGACATGTATGTCGGCGTTCCGACCGTGATCGGCGCGAACGGCATCGAACGTGTCGTGGACATCAAGCTGGACAAGGAAGAGCAGGCGATGTTCGACAAGTCGGTCGACGCCGTGAAGGGCCTGGTCGAGGCCTGCAAGGGCATCGACGGCTCGCTCGCCTGATCCCTAGCTGACCTGAACATGCCTGGCGGCGCGTCCCCGGACGCGCCGCTTCGCGTTCCGCCAATACGAGTCGCGATGTTTTCGCTATCGGAACGGGCGTTCGTGATCACAGTATTTCCTCGTGTGATCACATTGGGCGAGATGCCGCCGGTTTTACCGATTTTCAGGGGAATTCGTTTCATCTGCCCGTCACGATATGCGACAAGGCCCCAAATCTGTCGAACCGAACGAGGGGGTCGAGATGAACATCCACGAATATCAGGCCAAGGCGCTGCTGCGTCAGTACGGCGCGCCGGTCAGCGATGGCCGCATCGTCATGAAGGCCGACGAGGCGAAGACCGCCGCGGGCGAAATGGACGGCCCGCTTTGGGTGGTCAAGGCGCAGATCCACGCAGGTGGCCGCGGCAAGGGCAGCTTCAAGGAAGCCGAAGCCGGTGAAAAAGGCGGCGTCCGCCTGGCCAAGTCGGTGGAAGAAGCCGAGGAACTGACCCGTCAGATGCTGGGCCGCACGCTGGTCACGCACCAGACCGGTCCCGCGGGCAAGCAGGTCAACCGCATCTATATCGAGGATGGTTCGGACATCGAGACCGAACTGTACCTGGCCCTGCTGGTCGACCGCGTCACCAGCCGCGTCAGCTTCGTCGCCTCGACCGAGGGCGGCATGGACATTGAGGAAGTCGCAGCCTCGACCCCCGAGAAGATCGTCAGCTTCAGCGTCGATCCGGCCTCGGGCCTGTCGGACTTCCACGGCCGCCGCGTCGCCTTCGCCCTGGGCCTGAAGGGCCCGCAGGTCAAGCAGTGCGTCGCCCTGGTCAAGAACCTGTATCGCATGTTCATCGAGAAGGACATGGAGATGCTGGAGATCAACCCGCTGATCGTCACCACCGAGGGCAACCTCAAGTGCCTCGACGCGAAGATGGGCTTCGACAACAACGCGCTCTATCGCCAGGCCGACATCATGGCCCTGCGCGACGAGACCGAGGAAGATCCCAAGGAACTGGCCGCCTCGAAGTTCGACCTGAACTACATCGCGCTGGACGGCGAGATCGGCTGCATGGTCAACGGCGCGGGCCTGGCCATGGCCACCATGGACATCATCAAGCTGTTCGGCGCCGAGCCGGCCAACTTCCTCGATGTCGGCGGCGGCGCGACCAAGGAGAAGGTCACCGAGGCCTTCAAGATCATCACCAGCGACCAGAACGTCAAAGGCATCCTGGTCAACATCTTCGGCGGCATCATGCGCTGCGACATCATCGCGGAAGGCATCATCGCCGCCGTGAAGGAAGTCGGCCTGCAGGTCCCGCTGGTCGTCCGCCTGGAAGGCACCAATGTCGAGCTGGGCAAAGAGATCATCGCGAACAGCGGCCTGAACGTGATCGCTGCCGACGACCTGTCGGATGCGGCGCAGAAGATCGTCAAGGCCGTGAAGGGCTGAGCAGCAGGCTGCGCCCCGGCGGCGCAGCTTCCTCTGGAACATCGGTGCGCGTCGGCGCACCTCACGCAAGGAGGCCATGATGGCCGTTCTCGTTGACAAGAATACCAAAGTCATCTGCCAGGGCCTGACCGGCTCGCAGGGTACTTTCCACACCGAACAGGCGATCGCCTACGGCACGCAGATGGTCGGCGGCGTCACGCCGGGCAAGGGCGGGTCCGAGCACCTGAACCTGCCCGTCTTCAACTCGGTCCACGAGGCCGTCGAGAAGACCGGTGCCAACGCATCCGCGATCTATGTCCCGCCCCCCTTCGCGGCGGATTCGATCCTGGAAGCCATCGACGCCGAGATCCCGCTGATCGTCTGCATCACCGAAGGCATCCCGGTTCTGGACATGATGCGCGTCAAGCGTGCGCTGATCAATTCGAAGTCGCGCCTGATCGGCCCGAACTGCCCGGGCATCATGACGCCCGACGAATGCAAGATCGGCATCATGCCGGGCTCGATCTTCAAGCGCGGCAGCGTCGGCGTCGTGTCGCGTTCGGGCACCCTGACCTACGAGGCCGTCAAGCAGACGACCGACGTGGGTCTGGGCCAGTCCAGCGCGGTCGGCATCGGCGGCGACCCGATCAAGGGCATGGAGCATATCGACGTGCTGCAGATGTTCCTGGACGACCCCGAGACCGAGTCGATCATCATGATCGGCGAGATCGGCGGTTCGGCCGAGGAAGAGGCCGCCGAGTTCCTGGCCGAGCAGAAGCGCAAGGGCAACTGGAAGCCGACCGCAGGCTTCATCGCGGGCCGCACGGCACCTCCGGGTCGCCGCATGGGCCATGCCGGCGCCATCGTCTCGGGCGGCAAGGGCGACGCGGAATCGAAGATCGAGGCCATGAAGAAGGCCGGTGTCGTCGTTGCCGATAGCCCCGCAGGTCTGGGCGAAGCCGTTCTGAAGGCCATCAAGGGCTGATGATTTGACAGCCCGTCCCCCCGGACTAAGTTGGGGGGACGGGTCACTTCCCAAAGGACGCATCGTGCAACCACAGGAACACCAGTCGGCAATGCCGCAGCCAGACAGGGCCCGTGCCCTGCCCGGTCTTGCCGCGCCCTGGCCCCTGCTTGCAATGCTGACGCTTGCCGCCTGCGGCGAGCGCATGACCACCGACATCCTGCCCGGCGGCATTCCCGCGCGGACCGACCTGCACCAGGCCAGCGGACTTCCCGCTGAATCGGTCCGGACCGTCTCGCGTCGCGATTACGGCTGGCGGGTGATCTACCAGCCCTCGGCAGCGCCCGCGAACGCGGAAAGCCGCGCCGCCGTCGCGCTCTGCGGGCTTGAACGTCGCAGGCCGCTGCGCATCCAGCAGCAACCGCGACTGGACCCGACCGCCGATCCCGGCGCACGTATTTTCGACATCTACTGCGCCTGACCCTTTTTTATGCCCTGACACGGGGACCAACCCATGACCGATCAGCCAAAGAACTCCGAATTCCATGACTCCTCGTTCCTGCAGGGCGCCAATGCCGCCTATGTGGAACAGCTTTACGGCCAGTGGGCCAAGGACCCGGCGGCGGTCGATCAGGCGTGGGATGCATTCTTCCGCGACTTGGGCGACGCGCAGTCCGATGCGCAGCGCGAGGCCGAAGGCGCAAGCTGGGCCCGCCCCGACTGGCCGCCCATGCCGATGGACGAACTGACCTCGGCCCTGACCGGCGAATGGCCCGCGGCCGCCAAGGCGGAAGCCGGCGCCGCTGCCAAGAAAATCGCCGACAAGGCGCAGGAAAAGGGCGTCAGCCTGTCCGAGGCCCAGGTCCGTCAGGCCGTGCTGGACAGCATCCGCGCGCTGATGCTGATCCGCGCCTACCGCATCCGCGGCCACCTGCACGCCAATCTCGACCCGCTCGGGCTGCGCCAGATCCCCGATCACGGAGAGCTGAAGCCCGAGACCTACGGCTTCGGCCCCGGCGACATGGACCGCCCGATCTTCATCGACAACGTTCTGGGCCTCGAGGTCGCGTCGATCCGCCAGATCAACGAGCTGATGCAGCGCACCTATTGCGGCACCTTCGCGCTGCAATACATGCACATCTCGAACCCCGAGGAAGCCGCCTGGCTGAAGGAGCGGATCGAGGGTTACGGCAAGGAGATCCAGTTCACCCGCAACGGTCGCCGCGCCATCCTGAACAAGCTGGTCGAGGCCGAGGGCTTCGAGAAGTTCCTGCACGTCAAGTACATGGGCACCAAGCGCTTCGGCCTTGACGGCGGCGAGGCGCTGATCCCCGCGATGGAACAGATCATCAAGCGCGGCGGCGCGCTTGGCGTGAAGGAGATCGTGTTCGGCATGCCGCACCGCGGTCGCCTGTCGGTGCTGGCCAACGTGCTGTCCAAGCCCTATCGCGCGATCTTCAACGAATTCCAGGGCGGCAGCTTCAAGCCCGAGGACGTGGACGGTTCGGGCGACGTGAAATACCACCTCGGCGCCAGCTCGGACCGCGAGTTCGACGGCAACACGGTGCACCTGTCGCTGACCGCGAACCCCAGCCACCTCGAGGCCGTGAACCCGGTCGTGCTGGGCAAGGCCCGCGCGAAAAGCGACCAGCTGGGCGACCGCAAGGACCGCACCTCGGTCCTGCCGATCCTGCTGCATGGCGACGCGGCCTTCGCGGGTCAGGGCGTCGTGGCCGAATGCCTGCAGCTGTCGGGCATCCGCGGTCACCGCACCGGCGGCACGATCCACATCGTGGTGAACAACCAGATCGGCTTCACCACCGCGCCGCATTTCAGCCGCACCTCGCCCTATCCGACCGACATCGCGCTGATGGTCGAGGCGCCGATCTTCCACGTGAACGGCGACGATCCCGAAGCCGTGGTCCACGCCGCGAAGGTCGCGACCGAGTTCCGCCAGAAGTTCCGCAAGGACGTGGTCATCGACATCTTCTGCTATCGCCGCTTCGGTCACAACGAAGGCGACGAGCCGATGTTCACCAACCCGGCGATGTATCACAGCATCAAGGGCCACAAGACCACGCTGCAGCTGTACACCGAGCGTCTGGTCAAGGACGGCCTGATCCCGGAAGGCGAGATCGACGACATGAAGGCGTCGTTCCAGAACCACCTCAACGACGAGTTCGAGGCCGGCAAGACCTTCAAGCCGAACAAGGCCGACTGGCTGGACGGCAAGTGGTCGGGCATGGCCCGCGAAGGCACGGAATACGTTCCGGGCGAGACCGGCATCGCGCCCGAGCTGATGTCGCGCGTCGGCACCGCGCTGACGACCGCACCCGAGACGCATAACATGCACAAGACCGTCTCGCGCCTTCTGGAAGCCAAGAAGAAGATGTTCGAGACCGGCGAGGGCTTCGACTGGGCCACCGGCGAAGCCCTGGCGTTCGGTTCGCTGCTGACCGAAGGTCACGGCGTCCGCCTGGCAGGTCAGGACAGCACGCGCGGCACGTTCAGCCAGCGTCACTCGGCCTTCACCGACCAGAAGACCGAAGAGCGCTACTATCCGCTGAACAACATCGAGGACGGTCAGGCCCGCTACGAGGTCATCGACTCGATGCTGTCGGAATACGCGGTGCTGGGCTTCGAATACGGCTATTCGCTGGCCGAGCCCAACAGCCTGGTGCTGTGGGAAGCGCAGTTCGGCGATTTCGCCAACGGCGCGCAGATCATGTTCGACCAGTTCATCTCCTCGGGCGAGAAGAAGTGGCTGCGCATGTCCGGCCTGGTCATGCTGCTGCCCCACGGCTTCGAGGGCCAGGGCCCCGAGCACAGCTCGGCCCGCCTGGAACGCTTCCTGCAGGGCTGCGCCGAGGACAACTGGATCGTCGCGAACTGCACCACGCCGGCGAACTACTTCCACATCCTGCGCCGCCAGATCCATCGCGGGTTCCGCAAGCCGCTGGTCCTGATGACGCCGAAATCGCTGCTGCGCCATCCGATGGCCGTCAGCCGCGCCGAGGAGTTCCAGACGGGCAGCACCTTCCACCGGGTGCTGTGGGACGATGCCGAACGCGGCAGCTCGCCCACCAAGCTGGTCGAGGACGAGAAGATCAAGCGCGTCGTCGTCTGCTCGGGCAAGGTCTATTACGACCTTCTCAAGGCCCGCGACGAGGCCGGGATCACCGACGTCTACCTGCTGCGCCTGGAACAGTTCTATCCCTTCCCCGCACAGGCGATGGTCAAGGAACTTGGCCGCTTCAAGCAGGCCGAGGTCGTCTGGTGCCAGGAAGAACCCAAGAACCAGGGCGGCTGGACCTTCGTCGAGCCCTACCTGGAATGGGTGCTGGAACGTCTGGGTGCCAAGCACGGTCGCGCCCGCTATGCCGGTCGCAACGCCGCCGCGTCGGTCGCGACGGGCCTGGCCTCGCGCCACAAGGCTGAACAAGAGGCGCTGGTCGCCGAAGCGCTGAATCTGGAAGGATAAACGATGACCACCGAAGTCCGCGTGCCCGCCCTGGGCGAGTCCGTCACCGAGGCCACCATCGCCACCTGGTTCAAGAAGCCGGGCGACCGCGTCGAGGTCGACGAGATGCTGTGCGAGCTGGAGACCGACAAGGTCACCGTCGAGGTGCCCAGCCCCGCAGCCGGCACCCTGGCCGAGATCGTCGCCGCCGAAGGCGAGACGGTTGGCCCCGACGCGCTGCTGGCGCAGATCGATGAAACCGGCGCGGGCGCAAGCCCCGCCGCCAAGGACAAGCCGGCCGAGCCCAAGGCCGATACCAAACCCGAGGAAGAACAGAAGATGAGCGGCAAATCCGTTGACGTGATGGTGCCCTCGCTCGGCGAAAGCGTGAGCGAGGCCACCGTGGCCACCTGGTTCAAGAAGCCCGGCGATCGCGTCGAGGTCGATGAGATGCTGTGCGAGCTGGAGACCGACAAGGTCTCGGTCGAGGTGCCCAGCCCCGCGGCAGGCGTCCTGGCCGAGATCGTCGCCGAGGAAGGCGCGACCGTCGATGCCAAGGCCAAGCTGGCCATCATCACCGAAGGCGGCAGCGGCGCGGCCCCGGCCAAGCAGTCGGACGCGCAGGAAACCGTGCTGGAAAACGCAGGCCCCGAAGAGACGAAGCTGCGCGACGTCGAGGACGCACCTTCGGCCAAGAAGGCGATGGCCGAGAAGGGCATCGACCGCGACCAGGTGCAGGGCTCGGGCCGTGACGGTCGCGTCATGAAGGAAGACGTCGCCAAGGCCGGCAGCGCGCCCAAGGCACCCGCCGCACCGAAGGCCGTCGACGACAGCGCCCGCGAAGAGCGCGTGAAGATGACGCGCCTGCGCCAGACCATCGCCCGCCGTCTGAAGGACGCGCAGAACACCGCGGCGATGCTGACGACCTATAACGAGGTCGACATGTCGGGCATCATGGGCCTGCGCAGCGAGTACAAGGACGCCTTCGAGAAGAAGCACGGCGTCAAGCTGGGCTTCATGTCCTTCTTCGTGAAGGCCTGCTGCCACGCGCTGAAGGAAGTCCCCGAGGTCAATGCCGAGATCGACGGCACCGACGTGGTCTACAAGAACTATGTCAACATGGGCGTCGCCGTCGGCACGCCTTCGGGCCTGGTCGTTCCGGTCCTGCGCGATGCCGAGCAGAAGGGCTTTGCCGCGATCGAGAAGGAGATCGCCGAGCTGGGCAAGAAGGGTCGCGACGGCAAGCTGTCGATGGCCGAGATGCAGGGCGGCACCTTCACCATCTCGAACGGTGGCGTCTACGGCTCGCTGATGTCGTCGCCGATCCTGAACCCCCCGCAGTCGGGCATCCTGGGCATGCACAAGATCCAGGAACGTCCGATGGTCGTCGGCGGTCAGATCGTCATCCGTCCGATGATGTACCTGGCGCTGTCCTATGACCACCGCATCGTCGACGGCAAGGGCGCCGTGACCTTCCTGGTGCGCGTCAAGGAAGCGCTGGAAGATCCCCGTCGCCTGCTGATGGATCTGTGATCCGTCCGCGCCGCGCTTGACACGGGCGCGGCGATGACCCAGCCAAAGGAACGGGGCGTTCGCGCCCGGTTCCAACCCTGTCGGCCCCGACATCCGGGTCGCCACATGCGAGGCAGTGCCATGCAGCTCATCATCCGTTACGGCATTCAGGACCCGACCCGTTTCCGGACCGCCTTCGATGCGGATGCCGAGGATCGCGGCAATGCCGGTCTGACCCTTCTGCAATTGTGGACCGAAGGCGCGGGCCATGTCTGGGCGCTGTTCCAGGTCAACGACGCCAAGTCGGCGCGCGAATGGCTGGACGGCGCGGCGGCGGTCTTCGCCTCGCAGGCCGGGGTCACCGCGACCGACGCGCATTTCCTGGAGACCGCCTGACATGACGCCCGAACTGACCGTTCTCGCACTGGCCGGACTGCTGCAGTTCGGCCAATTCGTCGCCTATTCCGTCGAGGCGCAGAAGACCGTGGGCCGTCGCGTCGCGATGGGCCCGCGCGACGACGTGGCGGGCAAGCCCCTGCCCGGTCGCGCAGGCCGCCTGCAGCGCGCGCTGAACAACCATTTCGAGGGGCTCATCATGTTCACCCTTGCCGTGGTCGTCGTGACGATGGGCCAGCAGGGCAGCTTCTTCACCGCGCTGATGGCGTGGATCTATCTTGGCGCGCGCATCCTCTATGTGCCCGCCTATGTCCTGGGCTGGGTGCCCGGACGTTCGCTCATCTGGTCGGTGGGAATGGGGGCGACGGTTCTGATGATCCTTGCCGCGCTGTTCTGACCTGCCATTGAAATATGCCCGCGGGCGGTGCCACGCGGACCCGAAGGAAAGGAATTCTCATGTATGATCTGATCGTGATCGGCGCCGGTCCCGGCGGCTATGTCTGCGCCATCCGCGCGGCCCAGCTGGGCCTGAAGGTGGCCTGCGTCGAGGGCCGCGAGACGCTTGGCGGCACCTGCCTGAACGTGGGCTGCATTCCGTCCAAGGCGCTGCTTCACGCCAGCCACATGCTGCACGAGACGCACGAGAACTTCGAGAAGATGGGCCTGATGGGCGCGCATGTCGAAGTCGACTGGGCCAAGATGCAGGACTACAAGTCCGAGACCGTCAAGGGCAACACCGGCGGGATCGAGTTCCTGTTCAAGAAGAACAAGGTCGACTGGATCAAGGGCTGGGCCAGCATCGAGGCCCCGGGCAAGGTCAAGGTCGGCGACACCGTCCACGAGGCGAAGAACATCGTTCTGGCCTCCGGCTCGGTCCCGACCGCGCTGAAGGGCGTCGAGATCGACAACGACAAGGGCGTGATCGTCGATTCGACCGGCGCGCTAGCCCTGCCGAAGATCCCGAAATCGATGGTCGTCATCGGTGCTGGCGTCATCGGCCTGGAGCTCGGCTCGGTCTATCGCCGCCTCGGCGCCGAGGTGACGGTCGTGGAATACCTGGACGTCATCACCCCGGGCATGGATGCCGAGGTGCAGAAGCAGTTCCAGAAGATGCTGACCAAGCAGGGCCTGAAATTCGTGCTGGGCGCCGCCGTTCAGGGCGCGACCGCGACGGATGCCGGCGCGACCGTCAGCTATCAGCTGAAGAAGGACGGGTCCGAGCAGCAGTTCGAGGCCGAGGTCGTCCTGGTCGCCACCGGTCGCCGCCCCTATGCCGACGGGCTGGGCCTGGACGCGCTTGGCATCGAGACGACGGATCGCGGCTTCATCAAGGTGGACGGCCACTGGGCGACCAACGTCAAGGGCATCTATGCCATCGGTGACGCGGTTCCCGGCCCGATGCTGGCCCACAAGGCCGAGGACGAGGGCATGGCCGTCGCCGAGGTCATCGCGGGCAAGCACGGTCACGTTAATTACGACGTCATCCCGAGCGTGATCTACACCACCCCCGAGGTCGCCTCGGTCGGCCTGACCGAGGAAGCCGCCAAGGCCGGCGGTCGCAAGGTCAAGGTCGGCAAGTTCCCCTTCATGGGCAATGCCCGCGCCAAGGCCCAGTTCCTGGGCGAAGGCTTCGTGAAGATGATCACCGACGCCGAGACCGACCGCGTGCTGGGCTGCCACATCGTCGGCCCGTCGGCGGGCGACCTGATCCACGAGGTCTGCGTGGCGATGGAGTTCGGCGCCTCGGCCGAGGATATCGCTCTGACCTGCCACGCGCACCCGACCGTGTCGGAAGCCGTGCGCGAGGCCGCGCTGGCATGCGGCAGCGGCGCGATCCATGCGTGATCGCGCCTTGCGCGGATGGGGGGCACTGTCCCCCGTCACCACCAGGCTGGGCCGCCGGGGCCTGATCCTGTCCGCATTGGCGCTGGCCGCCTGCGGGGGATCGCCCGAACGCGATCCGGCCGCCCTTCGGGGCAACGGGCTCTATCCCAACGAGACGCCCCAGCTTCGCCAGCGCATCAATTTCTGGGCGCGGCATTACGGCATTCCGTCATCCATCGTGCAGCGCGTCGTGATCCGGGAATCGCGGCATCAGCCGGGCGTCCGCAACGGCCCCTATTACGGGCTGATGCAGATCCACCCGCAGACGGCGCGGACCATGGGCTATCGCGGGCCGGCATCGGGCCTGCTGGATGCGGACACGAACCTTCGATACGGGGTGAAATACCTGCGCGGCGCGTGGCTGGTCGCGGAAGGCGATCCGGATCAGACGATCCGGTGGTATTCGCAGGGCTACTATTACGAAGCCAAGCGCAAGGGCCTGCTGAAGAAGACGGGCCTGAAATGACCGAGGGGCCCCGCAGGGCCCCTTTTGCCATCAACCGCCCGCAATGATCCGGACATAGTTGCGCGTCTCGCGATAGGGCGGGATGCCGCCGTATTTCTGCACCGCGCCCGGCCCCGCGTTATAGGCCGCAAGGGCCAGGTTCCAGCTGCCGAACTGGTTGTACATCATGCGCAGGTAACGCGCGCCGCCGTTCAGGTTCTGGACCGGATCGGTCGGGTTCACACCCAGCTTGGCGGCGGTGCCCGGCATCAGCTGCGCAAGGCCCATCGCGCCCTTGTGGGACCGCGCATTGGGGTTCCAGCCCGATTCCTGCTGGACCAGGCGCAGGAACAGATCCTCGGGGATGCCGTTTCGCTGCGCGGCCGCGCGGGCATGCGGCAGGTATTCGGTCCGCCTGCCGGTATAGCGTGGAATGCTGGGGGTCAGCGCCGCAGCGACCGCCTCGTCGGCGGCGTTCGGCTGCAGGCGCCGCGACCCCTGGTACTGCGTTGCAAGGCGGGTATCCATCAGCCGCGTCTGGCGGGCGAACTGCTCTGCCCGCGACTTGGATGAACTGCCCGAAAGCCGCAGCCCTTCGGCCGCGACGGGGGAAGCCGCCATGACAATCACGCACATCGCCGCTTTCACGGAATGGCCGATATCGATCATCTCGCCCTCGTTCTCTCGACTTCGTCCGTTGCCGGATCTGGGCAACACTATACACGATCGGGCGCGTCAGACCAGCCTGCTGCCGAAGGCGCGCGCGGCCTTTCGCTTGCAGCCACGGGCGGCCCTGCGTTAGACGGTCTGTCAAACGCATCACCCGAGGAATTCAGCCATGGCAGGCAGCGTCAACAAGGTCATCCTGATCGGCAATCTGGGCCGCGACCCGGAAATCCGCAGCTTCCAGAACGGCGGCAAGGTCGCGAACCTGCGCATCGCCACCTCGGAGCAGTGGAAGGACCGCAACACCGGCGAGCGCCGCGAGAAGACCGAATGGCACACCGTCGCCATCTTCTCGGAGGGGCTGGTGAACGTGGTCGAGCGGTTCCTGCGCAAGGGCAGCAAGGTCTATGTTGAAGGCTCGCTGGAAACGCGCAAGTGGCAGGACCAGTCGGGCCAGGACCGCTACAGCACCGAGATCGTGCTGCGCGGCCTGAACGGCACGCTGACCATGCTGGACGGCCGCGGCGAAGGCGGCAGCGGCGGTGGTGGCGGCGGCTTCGGCGGCGGCAACCAGGGCGGCGGCTATGGCGGCGGATATGACGACTACAACTCGGGGCCGTCTTCGTCCGGCGGATCGCAGGGGGGCGGCGGTGGCCGTGCCGAATACGACGACGAGATCCCGTTCTAAGGTCCTCGTCACCGAATCGAAGGGGCGGTCCGGCATCGGGCCGCCTCTTTGCGTTGGCCGCGGCCCGTCGCGATGTTGCCCCGCCCGCGCGGGCGGCTTGTCGAAAATTTCACGCCCGCCCCCTGCCCTTTGCGAATGATCCTGCGCTTGACGCAAGCCTGCGGCGGCGCTTTCTGCCCCGAAACCAGGCCGCAGACAGGATGATCCCATGGCGCTTTCCCTGACCGAACTCGAACGCCCCGAAGGCTTCGAACGCCTCGTTCTGGCCGAGGATGCCGATGCGGGCCTGCGCGCCCTGATCTGCCTGCATTCCACGGTGCTGGGCCCGGCTGCGGGCGGCTGCCGCATGTGGGCCTATGGCTCGGATGCGGATGCGATCCACGACGTGACGCGGCTGGCGCGCGGCATGACCTACAAGAACGCGATGGCGGGTCTGGACCTTGGCGGCGGCAAGTCGGTCATCATCGGCGACGCGCGCCGCGACAAGACGCCCGCGATGATGCGCGCCTTCGGTCGCGCGGTGCAATCGCTTGGCGGGCGCTACTGGACCGCCGAGGATGTCGGCATCTCGACCGAGGACATGGCCCACGCGGCCGAGGAGACGCGCTTTGCCGTGGGCCTGTCGGGCGCGTCGGGCGATCCGTCGCCCTGGACAGCCGAGGGCGTGTTCCGCTGCCTGAAGGTCGGTGCCGCGCATGTGTTCGGCCAGGACGACCTGTCGGGTCGCCGCGTGCTGGTGCAGGGGCTTGGCCATGTGGGCATGTCGCTGGCCGACAAGCTGCACGGGGCGGGCGCCAAGCTGATCGTGACCGACATCCATGCCGATGCCCTGGCCGAGGCCGAGGCCCGCTTCGGCGCAACCGTCATCGCCCCCGATCAGGTCTTCGAGCAGGCGGTGGACATCTTCGCGCCCTGCGCCCTTGGCGGCGTGCTGGATGCGAACAGCGTCGGGCGCCTGCAGGCGCGGCTGGTCTGCGGGGCCGCGAACAACCAGCTGGCGACCGACGAGGTGGCCGATCTGCTGGTCGAGCGCGGCATCACCTATCTGCCGGATTACGTCGTGAACGCGGGCGGCATCATCAGCGTCGCGTCCGAGATCCACGGCAAGCCCGACGGTTGGCGCCTTGAGCGCCTGACCGCCATCGCGGGCCGCGTGAACGAGATGCTGGCCCGCGCCCGCGCCGAGGGGCAGCCCACCACGCGCATCGCCGATCAGATGGTCGAGGCCATGCTGCGCGCCTAGCGCGCGTCGGCCAGCACCGCGCGCAGCAGGTCGGGGACGGCGTCGTCGCAGACGAACGCCTCTCCGATGTCGCGGGCAAGGACGAAGCGCAGCTGGCCGTCCACGACCTTCTTGTCCTGCCCCATCAGCGCGATCAGCTCGTCATCGCCCGGCAGGTCGCCCGGAATGTCCGACAGGCGCGCGGGCATGCCCATGCGGTGCAGATGCTCCAGCACGCGGCTGGGCGCCTCTTGCGAGCACAGCCCCATCCGCGCGGACAGATCGAAGGCCAGCGCGCAGCCGATGGCCACCCCCTCGCCATGCAGCAGCCGGTCGGAATAGCCGGTGGCCTTTTCCAGCGCGTGACCGAAGGTATGGCCCAGGTTCAGCAGCGCACGCTCGCCCTGCTCGGTCTCGTCGCGGGTGACGATGCCGGCCTTCATGGCGACGGAATGGGCGATGGCGTGCTGGCGTGCGGTCAGGTCATCCTGCAGCAGCGGGGCGTTGATCTCCAGCCACTCGAAGAAATCGGCATCGCCCAGCAGCCCGTATTTCGCGACCTCGCCGTAACCGGCCAGGAAGTCGCGGGGCCGAAGCGTGTCCAGCACCCCGATATCGGCCAGGACCAGCGAGGGCTGGTGGAACGCGCCGATCAGGTTCTTGCCATGCGTCGAATTGATCCCCGTCTTGCCGCCGACGCTGCTGTCCACCTGCGCCAGAAGCGTGGTCGGGATCTGCACGAAGCGGACCCCGCGCCGCAGGATCGACGCGGCAAAGCCCACGAGGTCACCGATGACGCCGCCGCCAAGGGCGATCACCACGTCGCGGCGTTCCACTTTCTGTTCCAGCAGCCAGTCCACGCAATGCGTCAGGTGCGGCCAGCTTTTCGTGCCCTCGCCCGCGGGAAGGGCCAACGACACGCTGTCGATGCCCGCGGCGTCCAGCGCGGCGGTCAGGCGGCCCAGATGCAGGGGCGCGACCGTCTCGTCGGTGACGATGGCCACGCGCGGACGCCGCAGCAGCGGCGCGATGCGGGCGGCGGCATCCGCGATCAGCCCCTCGCCGATGACGACATCATAGGCGCGGTCGCCAAGGGGAACATGGACGGTCACGGGCTGGGGCATGGTCAATCCTCGAACGGGGTGGCGTCGGCCGTGCGCAGGGCGGCCAACAGGCGGGTGGCGGTCGCGTCGATGCTGTCGCCCCCCTGCGAATGGAAGCGCAGGTCGGCCTGCGCATAGATCGGCCTGCGTTCGTCCAGCAGGCGCAGCAGCGTGCCCTTGGGATCGGCGGTCTGCAGCAGCGGGCGCGTCGGGCGCTGACGCACGCGGTTCCACAGCACCTCGGCGTCGCAATCCAACCATACCGAAAAGCCGCTGCGGGCAATGATCGCGCGGTTCTCGGGGCGCAGCCACGCCCCGCCCCCAGTCGAGACGATCCCCGGCGCGCCCGTCATCAGGCGGCCCAGCACCTCGGTCTCTCGGGCGCGGAAGAAATCCTCACCGTCGCGGGCGAAGATCTCGGTGATCGACATGGCGGCGGCGGCCTCGATCTCGGCATCGGAATCGGTGAAGGGCACGCGCAGGCGTCGGGACAGCTCGGTCCCGATGGCGGTCTTGCCCGCCCCCATCATTCCGATCAGCACGATATGCCGCTGAAGTCGCTTCATCGCCCAAGCCTTTCCCAATCGGGCCACTGAATGACGTGATCTTTCGGAAATTGCCATATATATTCGCCCCGAACCGGCACGAGACCGGTCTTCGACAACACGATTCTTGGCGCGAGCAAAGGCGATTTCGATGCGGAAACTGAAAGTTCTGGTGGTGCTGATTCTGGCTGCTCTGGCGGGCCTTGCCGGATATGCCTATTTCGGCGACATGGCACCCGCCCGCAAGGAAGTGCGCATGCCGCTGGCATTGGACGGGGACAAGTCGCAGGGTGAGTGATCGGCGACCCAGGGCCGCAAGAGGTCTGGCCGCAGCGATGCTGCTGGCCCTGACGCCCTTGCCTGCCATCGCGCAGGACCAGCCCCTGTCGGCCAGCGACTGGCTTTCGGGCAGCGTGCGCGGCCCGGTCCGCGAAAGCTCGGCCTGGCGGCCCGGCGACACGCGCCCCCCCGTCCGCAAGACGCCCCGTCCCAGCCCCGTCGCCACCAGCGGCGAGGTCGGCGCGGTATCCGTCACGCGGCTGGATCACGGCAATCCCGACGCGACGGGCATCCTCAGCCCGCGCCGCGCGGGCCTGCCGGTGGATCTGTGGGCGGGCAGCGATCCTGCCACGGTCGCGGGGATGGTGCTGGAAACGCCCGCGCGGCTGCAATCGATGCAGGGGCTGCTGACGCGCATCCTGACCGCGCAGTTGGCCGTCGCGGATGGCCCGTCCGACGGCGCGCGGGGTCAGCTGTTCCTTGCCCGCGCCGACCGGCTTCTGGACATGGGTGCGGTCGATCAGGCGCAGGGCCTGCTGCTGGCCGCCGGCCCCGGAGAGCCCGAGATCTTCCGCCGCCTGTTCGACATCGCCCTGCTGGAGGGCGACGAGAGCCGCGCCTGCGCCATCATGGACGGCACCCCCGGCATCGCCCCCAGCTTTGCCGCGCGGATCTTCTGCCTTGCGCAGACCGGCGACTGGTCCGCCGCCGCCATCAGCCTGCACGGCGCCGAGATGCTGGACCTTGTCCATGATCGCGAAGCGCAGCTGCTGACCTATTTCCTCGACGACGCCTATGTCGATCACGGCGAGGCCCTGGCCCCGCCCGAGAATCTGTCGCCGCTGGAGTTCCGCATCTCCGAGGCCATCGGCCAGCCCCTGCCCACCACGCCCCTGCCCGTGGCCTTCGCGCAATCGGACCTGCGCCTGAACAGCGGCTTCAAGGCCCGTCTGGAAGCGGCCGAGAGGCTGGCCCGCGCAGGCGCCCTGTCGCCCGGACGACTGCGGCGGATCTATGGCGAACAGCCGCCCGCGGCTTCGGGCGGGGTCTGGGACCGTGCCGCCGCGCTGGCCGAACTGGACGCCGCGATCGCGGCGGGCGATCACGACGCCGCGCTGCTTCGCTGCTTCCAGGTCTTCCGGCAGGCCGACATGGCGGATATCCTTGCCTCCATGATCGCCGCCGATCTTCCCGAACCCGCGCCCGAGGATATGGGCGATGCCGCCGAAACCGCGCGGCTGCTGCGGCAGTGGCAAGGACTGTCCGATGCCCCCCTGCCCGCGCCGCCCGCCGACCTGACGGCACAGATCCCCCCCGCGCCCGCCGCCCGCAAGGGCGAGGCGCTGCTGACCGCCATGGCCGATATCGACGCCGCCATCGAAGGCGACATGGCCCGTGCCGCCAAGGGGATCGCCATGCTGATCGCGCTTGGCCTGCCCGAGGACGCGTCGCGCGCAAGACGGCAGATCATCCTGCTGGACCGGATCGGGGCGGAACGCTGATGTCGCGCGATCATGCGTCCATATCCTCGTTTCTGGACGCGCAGGCGGCCGAGGCCGGGGCCGCGCGCAACACGCTGCTGGCCTATGGCCGCGACCTGCGCGACTTTGCCGAATGGCTGAACGCGCGCGGCCAGGCGCTGTCGGCCATCACCCGCGACCTGATCGAGGATTACCTGACCCATTGCGACGCGCAGGGCCTGTCGCGGGCGACGCGCGCGCGGCGGCTGTCCTCGATCCGGCAGTTCACCCGCTTCGCGCTGGAGGAGGGCTGGCGCGAGGACGACCCCGCCATCCGCATCTCGGGGCCGCGGCGGGCGCGCAGTCTGCCCAAGACCCTGTCCAAGGACGAGATCGCGGCCCTGCTGACCGCCGCGCCGACCATCGCGCGCAACGCGGCCGATGCCGCGCGGAACACCTGCCTGCTGGAACTGCTCTATTCCACGGGCATGCGCGTCAGCGAGCTGGTCGGCCTGCCGGTGCAGGGCTGCCGCGGCAACCCCGAGGTGCTGGTGATCCGCGGCAAGGGCAGCAAGGACCGGATGCTGCCGCTTGGCGGTCCGGCGCGCATCGCGCTGGCCGAGTGGCTGCGCCACCGCGACGCCGCCCCCGACAAGAGCCCGCTGGGGCGGCTGGTCGCCGGCCCCGAAGGCCGCTGGCTGTTCCCCGCACCGGGCGCCGAGGGGCACATGCCCCGCCAGAGCTTCGGCCGCATGCTGAACCAGATCGCGGTCGCGGCGGGCATCGACCCGACCCGCGTCACGCCGCATGTGCTGCGCCATGCCTTCGCCACGCATCTGCTGGAAGGCGGGGCGGATCTGCGCAGCATCCAGATGCTTCTGGGGCATGCCGATCTGGGAACGACCGAGATCTATACCCATGTGATGGACGAGCGCATGAAGGACCTTGTGCTGAACCACCACCCGCTGGCCCGCGTTGGCGGGCCTGATACCCGACGAACAACCCAACAATCGAACAACGGAACCCATGGACGACCCTTCGAGTAGTTTCGACGCCGCGCTCTGGATCACCGGCGCTGCCATCGTGATCCTTCTGAGCATGTCTGCCTTCTTCTCCGGCTCGGAAACGGCGCTGACCGCCGCCAGCCGGGCCAAGCTGCGGGCACGCTCCGACAAGGGCGACGGCGGCGCTTCTGCGGCCCTTCGCGTCACCGAGGACAGCGAAAGGCTGATCGGGGCGATCCTTCTTGGCAACAACGTCGTCAACATCCTGTCTGCCAGCCTTGCGACGGCGCTGTTCACCCGCCTTCTGGGCAGCAGCGGCGTCGCCATCGCGACGCTGGTGATGACGATCCTGGTGCTGATCTTCTCCGAGGTGATGCCCAAGACCTATGCGATCTCGGCCCCGGAAAAGGTCGCAAGCCTGGTCGCGCGGCCGATCCGCATCCTGACCATCGTGCTGGCGCCGATCGTGGCGGTCGTGCGCGCGATCGTGCGGGGCATCCTGCGCCTGTTCGGGCTGCACACCGATCCCGGCACGCACATGTTCTCGATCGAGGAGGAGATCGCGGGCGCACTGTCCATCGGCCATGCGCAGGGCGCCGTCCACAAGGAGGATCGCGACCGCCTGCTGGGCGCGCTGGACCTGGGCAACCGCACCGTCGAGGAGATCATGCGCCATCGCAGCGAGATCCAGATGATCGACGCCGAGATGCCCCCCGAGAAGATCCTGGACACCGTTCTTGCCAGCCCCCATACCCGCCTGCCCGTCTTCCGCGAGGAACGCGAGAACGTCGTGGGCGTGGTCCATGCCAAGGACCTGCTGCGGGCCGTGAACCGTGCCATGCGCGAGGCCGGCGACAGCACGGCGGCGCAGCGCTTCGACATCATGTCGGTCGCCATGCCGCCCTATTTCGTCCCCGAGACCAGCGTGCTGGACGAACAGATGCGCGAGTTCCTCAAGCGGCGGACGCATTTCGCGCTGGTGGTGGACGAATACGGCTCGCTGCGCGGGCTGATCACCCTCGAGGACATCCTCGAGGAGATCGTGGGCGAGATCGCCGATGAACACGACACCGAGGCCGACCAGACGCTGAAGCCGAACGCGCAGGGCGACTATCTTGTCGATGGCGGCATGACGATCCGCGACCTGAACCGGCAGCTGGACTGGACCCTGCCCGACGACGAGGCGAACACAGTCGCGGGCCTTGTCATCCACATGGCGCAGTCCATCCCCGAACAGGGCCAGGTGTTCAGCTTCCACGGCTATCGCTTCGAGGTGGTGACGCGGCGCGAGAACCGCATCACCCGGCTGCGCGTGCGCCCGCTGGCCCCCGTCCCCGCACCCGACGAGTGACAAGTTATTCGGCGCGCCGCTTGCAACGGCGCGCCGTGACGCCTAACAAATCCGCAACCACATACCTGCTGCAAGGACCGCCAATGGATATCGCTGCCCGCCGCTCTGCCAACCCCGACCACTGGAAACTGGCCAGCGCGATCCGCGTGCTGTCGATGGACGCCGTCGAGGCCGCCAATTCCGGCCACCCCGGCATGCCGATGGGCATGGCCGATGTCGCGACCGTCCTGTTCCGCAACCACCTCAAGTTCGATGCCAAGGCCCCGAACTGGTTCGACCGCGACCGCTTCATCCTGTCGGCGGGCCACGGCTCGATGCTGATCTATGCGCTGCTGCACCTGACCGGCTACGAGCAGATGACGCTGGACCAGATCCGCAACTTCCGCCAGATCGACGCGATCACCGCCGGTCACCCCGAATACGGCCATGTCGAGGGCGTCGAGACGACGACCGGTCCGCTTGGCCAGGGCATCGCCACCTCGGTCGGTTTTGCCATCGCGGAAGAAGCCATGCGCGCCGAATACGGCGAGGGTCTGTGCGACCACCGCACCTGGGTCATCGCCGGTGACGGCTGCCTGATGGAGGGCATCAGCCACGAGGCCATCGCCATGGCCGGCGCCCAGCAGCTGGGCCGCCTGATCGTGCTGTGGGACAACAACGACATCACCATCGACGGCCGCGTCAGCCTGTCGGACAAGACCGACCAGCATGCGCGCTTTGCCGCCGCGGGCTGGCGCGTGCTGTCCTGCGACGGCCACGACCCCGCCGATATCGACCGCGCCCTGACCGAGGCCGCGAATGGCGACGGCCGCCCGACGCTGGTGGACTGCAAGACCATCATCGGCTTCGGCGCGCCGAACAAGGCCGACACCAACAAGGCCCACGGCTCGCCCCTGGGCAAGGACGAGATCGCGGCCACGCGCGAGGCCTATGGCTGGACCGCCGAGCCCTTCGACATCCCCGCCGAGATCATGTCGGCATGGCGCGAGATCGGCACCCGCGGCGCGGCTGCCCATGACGAATGGCGCGCCCGCGTCGATGCGCTGTCGACCGAGCACCGCGACGAGTTCAGCCGCCGCATCACCAATGGCGTGAACCCCAAGCTGGACGAGGCCATCGCCGCCTTCAAGGCGACGACCCGCGACGAGAAGCCGAAGGTCGCGACCCGCAAGGCGTCCGAGAACGTGCTGGCCGCGCTGAACCCGAACATGCCCGAGAATTTCGGCGGCTCGGCCGACCTGACCGGGTCGAACAACACCAAGACCGGCGACATGGGCGTCTTCAGCGCCGAAGACCGCATGGGCCGCTACATGCATTACGGCATCCGCGAACACGGCATGGCCGCCGCGATGAACGGCATCTGGCTGCATGGCGGCTTCCGCCCCTATGGCGGCACCTTCCTGACCTTCACCGACTATGCGCGCGGCTCGATGCGCCTGTCGGCGCTGATGGGCCTGCCGGTCGTCTATGTCATGACCCATGACAGCATCGGCCTGGGCGAGGACGGTCCGACCCACCAGCCGGTCGAGCATCTGGCGATCTGCCGCGCGACGCCGAACACGCTGACCTTCCGCCCCGCCGACCAGATCGAGACCGCCGAGGCATGGCAGATCGCCCTGTCGCATGACAGCGCGCCCTCGGTCCTGGCGCTGTCGCGTCAGAACCTGCCGCTGCTGCGCCAGGACATCGACCAGAACCTGACCGCCAAGGGCGCCTATGTCCTGCGCGAGGCCAGCGACACCCCCAAGGTCGTGCTGATGGCCTCGGGTTCCGAGGTCGAGATCGCGGTCGAGGCGCGCGACGCGCTCGAGGCCGACGGCATCCCGACCCGCGTGGTCTCGGTCCCCTCGATGGAGCTGTTCCGCGCGCAACCCGCCGCCTATCGCGAAGAGGTCCTGCCCGCGGGCACCGTCCGCATCGCGATCGAGGCCGCCGTTCGCCAGCCCTGGGACTGGATGCTGCTGGGCGAGCGTGGCACCGAGGCGAAATCCGCCTTCATCGGCATGGAGGGCTTCGGCGCTTCGGGTCCGGCGCCCGCGCTCTACAAGCATTTCGGCATCACCACCGAAGCCACGGTCGAACGCGCCAAGGCGCTTCTGTGACACGCCCCATTTCGGGCAGGACGCCGTGGTCATCGCACCCCGGCGTTCCGGTGCCGGCATGAGGGCGCTGGCACGCGGTTTCGCCCTGATGGGCCATGACGGGGGCCGGTTCCGGCCCTCTTCCGACCAGGCGATGGGAATCGTGCTGGTCATCGCCGCGATCCTCGGCTTCACGCTGATGGATGCGACGGCGAAATACCTGACCCAGACCTATCACCCGATGCAGGTGATCTGGTGGCGCTTCACCGGCAACCTGCTGATCCTGCTTGCGATCTTTCGCGGGGGCGTGCTGCCCGCGATGCGCAGCAAGCATCCCGGCCTGCAATTCTGCCGTGCCCTGACCCAGATGGGATCGGTCGGCCTGTTCTTCACCGCCATCCAGTATATCGGCCTGGCCGAGGCCACGGCGATCATGGACCTGAACCCGGTCCTGATCACGCTTGGGGCCGCGCTGTTCCTGGGCGAGAAGGTCGGCCCCCGTCGCATCGCGGGGATCGTGGCCGCGCTTGTCGGCGCGATGATCATCATCCGTCCCGGCGCGGGCGTGTTCCAGCCCGCGGCCCTGCTTCCGCTGGTCGGGGCCTTCACCTTCGCGGCGGGCGCGCTGCTGACGCGCATGACGCGGACCGACACGCCGACCACCTCGGTCATGTGGTCCGCCGTGATCGGCACGATCCTGTTCAGCGCAATCCTGCCCTTCGTCTGGGAACCCATCGCGCTTGCGGATTTCTGGGCCTTCGGACTGCTTGCGATCTTCGGGACGGCCAGCCAGTACCTGCTGGTGCGCGCCTTCAGCACCGCCGAGGCCGGGGCCCTTGCGCCCTTCGGCTATACCGGGCTGGTCTGGGCGGGGCTGTGGGGCTGGATCTTCTTCGGCCAGATCCCCGATCGCTGGACCGTGACGGGGGCCACGATTATCGTGGTCGCGGGGCTTTACGTTTGGTCGCGCGAGGCGCGCGCGGCAAGGAAGGGCTGATGCGCGAAGACGGAACGACGCTGATCGACAGGCTGGCGAACCGGGCATTCCTGCTGGTGGTGGGCGCGACGCGCCTGCTGCCCTATGAACGCCGCATTCCGATGACGGGGTGGATCTTCTCTCGGGTGATCGCGCCGCTGGCCGGATGGCGCAGGCGGATCCGCGACAACCTTGCGCTGGCCCGCCCCGACCTGTCCGAGACCGAGGTCGAGCAGATCGTCCGCGCCGTTCCCGACAATGCGGGCCGCGCCATCGCCGAGATCTACTCGGGCGACGAGTTCACGTCGCGCATCCACGCTGACGACCCGCTCGAGGGTCCGGGCCTGCCGATGCTGGAGGAGGCGTTCGAATCCGGGCGTCCGGTCATCATCGCCTGCGCCCATTTCGGCAATTACGACGCGATGCGCGGGGCATTGTCGGGACGGGGCTATCCCGTCGGGGCGCTGTACCGTCCGATGAACAACGAGGCGTTCAACCGCCACTATATCCCCGCCATCACGGCCATTTCCGAGCCGCTGTTCCCGCGCGGACGTGCGGGGCTGTCGGCGATGCTGCGCTTCCTGCGTGGCGGGGGCTGGCTTGCGCTCGGCTTCGATCAGCACGACCGCCACTCGCCCGAGCTGCGCTTCTTCGACCTGCCGTCCAAGACCGTGCTGACCCCGGCCGAGCTTGCCGTGCGCTATGACGCGCTGCTGCTGCCGGTGCACGCGATCCGCAAGGAGGACGGGTTGGGCTTTCGCGTCCATGTGGGCGATCCGGTGCCGCATGGCGATGCCAAGGACATGATGCAGGCGCTGAACGACGACCTGGAACAGCTGGTGCGCCGCCATATGGGGCAATGGTTCTGGGTCCACCGCCGCTGGAAGTGACCCTGCCCTGCGAATCGAAAGGCCCGCAAATGAAAAGGCCCGGACGATCCGTCCGGGCCTTTTGCGTTCATGGCGACCGCGTTCAGACGGCTTGGGCGACCTCGGCCGCACCAGCAGCTTCGCGGCGGGCGCGCAGCTCCTCGGCAACCAGGAAGGCCAGTTCCAGCGACTGGCTGGCGTTCAGGCGCGGGTCGCAGGCGGTGTGATAGCGGTCCGAAAGGTTCTCGTCGGTGACGGCGCGGACGCCGCCCGTGCATTCGGTCACGTCCTGGCCGGTCATCTCGAAATGGACGCCGCCCGGGATCGTGCCTTCGGCCGCGTGGACGCCGAAGAACTCGCGGACCTCGCGCAGGATCGAGTCGAAGGCGCGGGTCTTGTACCCGGTCGAGGACTTGATGACGTTGCCGTGCATCGGGTCGCAGGACCAGACGACGTTCGCACCCTCTTCCTGCACGGCCTTGATCAGGCGCGGCAGGTGATCGCCGACCTGCCCCGCACCGAAGCGCGCGATCAGCGTCAGGCGACCGGCCTCGTTTTCGGGGTTCAGCTTGGCCATCAGCACCTTCAGATCCTCGGCCGAGGTCGAGGGGCCGCATTTCAGGCCGATGGGGTTCTGGACGCCGCGGGCGAATTCGACATGCGCGCCATCGGGCTGACGGGTGCGGTCGCCGATCCAGATCATGTGACCCGACCCCGCGACCGGCAGGCCGGTGGTGGTGTCGATGCGGGCCAGCGCCTCTTCGTATTCCAGAAGCAGCGCCTCGTGGCTGGTGTAGAAATCGACCTTGGACAGCTGGTGCGCCGTGTCCGAGTTCACGCCGGCGGCCTGCATGAAGGCCATCGCGTCACCGATGCGGCCCGCGATGTCGCGGTACTTTGCAGCCTCGGGGCCGCCCACGAAATCTGCGATCCAGCTCTGGACGCGGTGCATGTCCGCGAACCCGCCGGTCGAGAAGGCGCGCAGCAGATTGAGCGACGCGGCCGCCTGGGTATAGGCCGACAGCATGCGCTGCGGATCGGGGATGCGGGCCTCGGGGGTGAAGTCGAAGCCGTTGATGATGTCGCCGCGATAGCTGGGCAGCTCGACGCCGTTCACGGTTTCCATGGCCGAGCTGCGCGGCTTGGCGAACTGGCCCGCCATGCGGCCGACCTTGACGACGGGCATCTGCGCGCCCCAGGTCAGAACGACCGCCATCTGCAGGATCACCTTGAAGGTGTCGCGGATGTTGTCGGCGCTGAATTCCTGGAAGCTCTCGGCGCAATCGCCGCCCTGCAGCAGGAAGCCGCGGCCGGCGCCCACTTCGGCCAGCTGTGCCTTGAGGCGGCGTGCCTCGCCCGCGAAGACCAGGGGCGGCAGGCGCCGCAGCTGCGATTCGACCGCCGACAGCGCGTCGGCGTCCGTATAATCGGGCATCTGGATGCGCGGATAGGCGCGCCAGCCGGCCTTGTCCCAGGTTTGGGTGGCGACGGGTTTGCGGGTATCCTGCGTCATCTCGATACGCTCCTTGGAAAAAATGGTCGGGACGATATAGACGTGAATGGCCCTCAGGGAAAGGGTTTGCTGAACCCCCGTGCATCCTTTTGGCGGCGGAGGCAGGGGTGACGGAAATTCTTGCGAAGCGGATCGTTCGCTGGTTGGGTGCCGGGCAGATGACTTGCCAGGATGCGCCCAGCCGATGACGAACCCACGCCGCTTCACTTTCCTGCTGCTCGACCGGTTCACGATGCTGCCCTTCACCGCCGCGATCGAGCCCCTGCGGCTGGCAAACCGGCAGGCGGGGCAACAGCTTTATACCTGGCGGCTGGTGGGCCCCGCGGGGGACCGCGCGGTCTGTTCCAACGGCACCGCGCTGGCGCTGGATGGCGGTCTTGCGATGGACGGCCCGCCCCCCTCCCGCGACGAGGTCGTGCTGGTCTGCGGCGGCACCGAGATCGCCCGCGAGGCAACGCGGCCCGTGATGGCGTGGCTGCGCCGCATGGCGCGGGGCGGCGCGCAGATCGGCGCGCTGTGCACCGGATCCTGGGTGCTGGCCGAGGCGGGCCTTCTGGACGGGCGCAAGGCCACGATCCACTGGGAAAACCACGACGGCTTTGCCGAGGCCTATCCGCAGGTGGACCTGTTCCGCAGCGTCTTCGTCCATGACGGCAACCGCCTGACGGCGGCGGGCGGGACATCCGCGATCGACCTGATGCTGCACCTGATCGCCGAGGCGCATGGCGACGCGCTTGCCGCCGACGTGGCCGACCAGATGCTGCACACCGCCATCCGCACCGACCAGGACCGCCAGCGCCTGTCGATCCCCACGCGCATCGGCGTGCGCCATCCCCGCCTTGCCGCCGTCATCGCGCGGATGGAGGCCAACCTGGAAGAACCGATCAGCCCCGCGCAGCTGGCGACCGATGCGGGCATGTCCACGCGCCAGCTGGAACGGCTGTTCCGCCGGTACCTGAACCGCAGCCCCAAGCGGTACTACATGGAGACCCGCCTAGCCCGCGCGCGCAACCTGCTGATGCAGACCGAGCTGTCGATCATCGAGATCGCGCTGGCATCGGGCTTCTCCAGCCCGTCGCATTTCTCGAAATGCTACCGGGCGCAATATGGCAGCACGCCCTATCGCGAACGGGGCACCTCGGCCCCGGCGACGCAGCCCGCTTAACGGCCCGTTAACCTTTCTTACCATAGTGTGATCCCCGCCGAGACGTGGGGTCACGGCATGTGGCAGGCAGGGCGCGCGGAATGGAACACAAGATCACTCTGCTGACGATGCCCGGACGCATTCCGAACGCATCCAGCACGCAATACTCGCCCTGGAGCAACGTCAGCGGACCGATCGATTTCACCGGCGCGGTCACCCAAGTCGTGGGCATCGTGGACGACGACGACCGGTTCGAGCACCGATATTACAGCCCCTCCGAGACCCAGCAGACGCTGGCGCAGGACCTGACGCTGCGCCACGGCACCGGCAGCACGGTCCTTCCCGCGGGCACCGGCCTGCAAAGCATGGTCGGCGGTTATATCGTCGGTGCGGATGGCGGCCAGTTCGTCGTGATGTTCCTGAACCGGGTCGTCGGAACCTCGATCATCCACGAGGTCGGCGAGCGGCATACCGTGATGATACTTCCGGTCGCCCGGGCCGATGGCAGCCTGCCCGTCTTCGATACGGCGATCGCCTATCGCTATGGCGGTCTGCGCGGGCTGACACCGGCGAACAATTCCTCGCTGGTCTATGGCCTTGCGACGCCGACGCTGTGCTTTGCCGAAGGAACGGCGATCCGCACCGCCGAGGGGCTGCGGCAGGTGCAGGATCTGCGTGCCGGGGATGCGGTCTGGACGGCGGATGCGGGGCTGCAGAGCATCGCCTGGGCGGGGATGCAGCGGCTGGGGCCGCGCGATCTGGACCTTGCGCCGCAGCGCCGTCCCATCCGGGTCGCGGCGGGGGCGCTTGGCGGGGGCCTGCCCCGCCGCGATCTGATCCTGTCGCCGCAACATCGCGTGCTGATCCGGTCGCGGATCGCAGAACGCATGACCGGCAGCCCCGAGGTGCTGGTCGCGATCCGGCATCTGGTCGGGCAACCGGGGATCGAGGTGATGCGCGATGCGAAGGGCGTCGGCTATTGCCATATTCTGCTGGATGCGCACCACCTGCTCGAGGCCGAGGGTGCGCTGGCCGAAAGCCTGCTGCCCGGACCACAGGCGATGCGCAGCCTCGCACCCGCAGACAGGGTTACGGTGACCACGCTGACTGGCGGGCGGGAGTTCACGCCCGCGCGTCCGATCCTGTCGGGCCAGCAGGCGCGCGGCCTGCTGCGCCGCCACCAGCGCCACGAACGGGCGCTGGTCTGCGCGGATTAGAGCCCGACGAGCGCCCGCGCGAATTCATCGGCGTCGAAGGCGTCCAGATCGTCGATCTGTTCGCCCACCCCGATGGCGTGGATCGGCAGGCCGAAGCGGTCGGCCAGCGACACCAGCACGCCGCCCCGCGCCGTGCCGTCCAGCTTGGTCATCACGAGGCCCGACACATCGGCCAGCTTCTGGAACGTCTCGACCTGGTTCAGCGCGTTCTGGCCGGTGGTCGCATCCAGCACCAGCAGGGTGTTGTGCGGGGCCTCGGGGTCCTTCTTGCGGATGACGCGGACGATCTTGGCCAGTTCCTCCATCAGGTCCTGGCGGTTCTGAAGACGTCCTGCGGTGTCGATCATCAGAAGGTCCGCGCCGTCGGCCTCGGCCTTGGTCATCGCGTCCCAGGCCAGGCTGGCGGGATCGCTGCCATGGGGCGCGACCATCACCGGCACGCCCGCGCGGTCGCCCCAGACCTGCAGCTGTTCGACCGCCGCCGCGCGGAAGGTGTCGCCCGCCGCGATCACGACCGACTTGCCCGCCGCGCGGAACTGGCTGGCCAGCTTGCCGATGGTCGTGGTCTTGCCCGCGCCGTTCACGCCGACCACCAGCACGACCTGCGGCTTCTTGGCATAGAGCGGCAGCGGACGGGCGACGGGAGCCATGATGCGCGCAACCTCGGTCGCCAGCAGCTGCTTCAGCTCGGTCGCGGATACGCGGCGACCCATGCGGCCTTCGGCGATGTTGGCGGTGACGCGCAGCGCGGTCTCGACGCCCAGATCGGCCTGGACCAGCATGTCCTCGAGATCCTCGAGCATGTCGTCATCCAGCGCGCGGCGCGGTTCATCGGCCTTGGCGCCCCCGAACAGACGACCGACGAGGCCGGCGGGCTTGGGTGCCTCGGGGGCGGGTTCAGCGGGTGCCGGGGTTTCGGGTGCAGGGGGCGCAGCTTCGGGGGGCGTCGCGTCCTCGGACACGATCCCGTCCAGCCCATCTCCGATCTTCGTGGAAGAGCGCGTCAGCCGCTCGCGCAGTTTCGAGAAGAACGCCATGTGAAAACCCCGCTTGTATCGAAGCCAGACCTAGCGATTTGCCCCGCAAAGGAAAAGGGGGGCCTTTCGCCCCCCTTTGTCCGTCTCAGTCGCGCATTTGCCGGATCAGCTTGGCCAGCGCCTCGGTCGAGGGGTCGTGGCCGGGAGCGTCCTCGCCCTTCAGCAGAGGCTCGACCTTCAGGGCCAGCTCCTTGCCCAGCTCGACCCCCCATTGGTCGAAGCTATTGATGCCCAGGATCACTCCCTCGACGAACACACGGTGTTCGTAGAGCGCGACGATCTGGCCAAGCGCGAAGGGCGTCAGCTTGTCGATCAGCAGTGTGGTCGAGGGGCGGTTGCCCGGGAAGACGCGGTGGCGCGCCTGGCGTTCCAGCTCGTCTCCGGTCAGGCCCTTGGCCTCCATCAGGGCGCGCGCCTCGTCCAGGCTGCGGCCCCGCATCAGGGCCTCGGACTGCGCGAGGCAATTCGCGGCCAGCAGGATGTGGTGATGGGCCAGATCGGGCTCGTGGCCGTTCGCGGCCAGGATGAACTCGGCCGGGACGGGCATCGTGCCCTGGTGGATCAGCTGATAGAAGGCGTGCTGGCCGTTCGTGCCGGGTTCGCCCCAGACGACGGGGCCGGACACGACCGGCAGGTCGCTGCCGTCCATCGCGACGCGCTTGCCGTTCGATTCCATTTCCAGCTGCTGCAGATAGGCGGGCAGCCGGATCAGGCGGTTGTCATAGGGCAGCACGGCGCGGGTGGGATAGCCGCAGACCTGGTGATGCCAGATCCCCGTCAGGGCCAGCAGCACGGGCAGGTTGGCGTCCAAAGGCGCCTTGCGGAAATGCGCATCCATCGCCGCGCCACCCGCCAGGAAGGCATCGAAATCCTCGGGGCCGACGGCCAGCATGACCGACAGCCCGATCGGACCCCAGACCGAGTATCGCCCGCCGACCCAGTCCTCGAAGCCGAAGACGCGGGATTCGTCGATGCCGAAATCGGCGGTCTTGTCCACGGCCGAGGACAGCGCCGCGAACTGCTCCGCGGGCTGGGCGACCGATGCCGCCATCCAGTCGCGCGCAGTGCGGGCGTTGGTCATCGTCTCGATCGTGGTGAAGGTCTTGGAGGCGACGATCACCAGCGTCGTTTCGGGATTCAGGCCCTTCAGCGTATCCGCGATGTCCGCGCCGTCCACGTTGCTGACGAAATGCGTGCGCGGCCCGTCGTGATAGGGCGCAAGCGCCAGCACCGCCATGAACGGCCCAAGGTCCGAGCCGCCGATGCCGATATTGACCACATCCGTGATCTTGCCGCCCTGCCCCGTGAACGCACCCGAGCGCACGTCGCGCGCGAAGGCGGTCATGCGGGCATGGGTCTCGCGGACCTCGGGCATGACGTCGCGGCCATCGACCGTGACGCTGGCATCCAGGTTGCGCAGCGCGGTGTGCAGGACCGCGCGACCCTCGGTCTCGTTGATCTTCGCACCCGCGAACATGGCGTCGCGGCGGGTCTCGACCTGCGCGTCACGGGCAAGGTCCAGAAGCATGTCGCGCGCCTGCGCATCGATCATCGTCTTGGAATAGTCGAAGACCATCCCGTCGGCCTTGGCGGTGAAGCCTTGCACGCGGTCCGCGTCGAACAACGCGTCGATCCGCGCATCGCCCTGCGCTGCGCGGTACTGCTGAAGGCGGCTCCAGTGATCGGTCATCGCGGCGTTCCTTATTCGGCCCAGTGGACGGTGGCGGTGTCGAGGAAGGCGCGGATCGGGGCCTCGATCGGGTCGAGCTTCATCGCGCGCTCCAGCGCCTCGCGCTTTTCGGGGCCCATGATCAGCACGTGGGTGTTCAACGCATCGGCCAGCACCGGACGCGTCAGCGTGATGCGAGGTTCCTCGGCGCCATCGGCACGGATCGGCATCAGCATGGGCGCGTCGGCGGCCATCGCGGCCTTCAGGTGATCGGCGCCGGGGAACAGGCTGGCGGTGTGCATGTCGTTGCCCATCCCCAGCAGCAGCACGGTCAGCGGCAGCGCGGGCGCGATGCGTTCGGCCAGCGCATCGGTCGCCTGGTCGGGCGTCTCGTCGCCGGTGAACAGGTCGATATAGCGCGCGCCCTCGGCCTTGTCCTTCAGCAGGTGACGGTGCAGCAGGCGCGTGTTCGACCGCTTGTGCGTGCCGTCCACCCAACGCTCGTCGCCCAGCAGGACGGTGACGCGGGGCCAGTCCAGTTCGGTCCCCGACAGCGTCTCGAAGACCGGCGCGGGCGAGGTGCCGCCCGGCACGCAGAGCGTCGCGCCGTCATTGCCGCGCAGGTGCTGCGCCAGCTGCGAGGCGATCCTGTCGGCCAGCGACAGGGCCAGCATCTCGCGGTCGGGGTATTCCTTGAACTCCATCGCCATCAGCGGATCTCCCTCCAGCGGCGGTTGTCGCGGTGCATCAGGCGCAGGGCCTCGTCCGGGCCCGAGGAACCGGGATCGTAAGGCTCGGGGGCGCGCTTGCTGTCCTCCCAGGCCTGGATGATCGGGTCGGTCCACGCCCATGCCGCCTCGACCTCGTCGCCGCGCATGAACAATGTCTGGTTGCCGCGGATCACATCCATGATCAGCCGTTCATAGGCATCGGGCATGTCCCGCCCTTCGGGGCCAAGCGCATCCGCGAAGGACATGTCCAGCGGCACCTGCACCAGACGCATGCCACCCGGTCCGGGTTCCTTGATCATCACGCGCATGTTCATGCCCTCGTTGGGCTGCAGGCGGATGACCAGCTCGTTGGCCTTGGGGTGGCCGCTGTCGTCGAAGATCGAGTGCGGCGGCTCCTTGAAGGTGATCGCGATCTCGGAGGTGCGGGCGCGCAGCTTCTTGCCCGTGCGCAGGTAGAAGGGCGTCCCCTGCCAGCGCCAGTTCGAGATGCGGACCTTCATCGCGACATAGCTCTCGGTGCGGCTGGCGGGATCCTCGGCATCCTCGAGATAGCTGGGGGCATCGCCATCGGCCTGGTACTGGCCGCGCACGATCTCGTGCGGTTCGACCGGTTCCAGCGCGCGGATGACCTTCAGCTTCTCGTCGCGCACGGCGTCGGGATCGAAGTGATAGGGCGGCTCCATCGCGATCAGGCACAGAAGCTGCATCATGTGGTTCTGGACCATGTCGCGGATCGCGCCGGACTTGTCGTAATAGGCGCCGCGCCCGGTCACGCCCACTGTCTCGGCCACGGTGATCTGCACGTGGTCGATGAACTGCGCGTTCCACAGCGGTTCGAACAGGACGTTGGCGAAGCGGACGGCCATCAGGTTCTGGACGGTTTCCTTGCCCAGGTAATGGTCGATCCGGTAGATCTGCTGTTCGGTGAAGTGCTGCGCCAGCGTCGCGTTCAGCGCGCGGGCGGTTTCCAGATCGCGGCCGAAGGGCTTTTCCACCACGATGCGGCTGTCGTCATCGGCGATGCCGTGGCCCGCCAGCCGTTCCGCGATGTCGCCGAACAGCGACGGCGCGACCGAGAAGTAGAAGGCGTGGACCGCACCATCGCGCATGCGCGACTTCAGCTCTTTCCAGCCGCCCTCGCCCTTGGCGTCGATGGGCACATAGCCCAGCATGCCCAGGAATTCGGCCAGCGTGGCGTCATCCGCCTTGACGCCTGCGAATTCGCAGATGGCGGCCTTGGCTTCGGCCCGGAAATCGTCGTCGCTCTGATCGGTGCGGGCGGCGCCGATGATCTGCGCCTTGGGCGGGATCTGGCCCGCGACAAAGCGGCGGAAAAGCCCCGGCAGGATCTTTCGATGCGAAAGATCGCCCGTGGCGCCGAAGATCACGAGGTCGAAATCATCGACCGGAATGACGCGCGAGACCATGCTGTCCTCCTTGTGTTTGACATCCGCAATATCGTGTGTGAGCGGTAACAGCAACGCGAATTACACCTTCATCAGCTTGGCGAGCCGCGGCAGGCGGCAGCGTTTCAACAATTCCGCAGAACTCATCGCGCCGCCGGCAGCCTCGGCACGGGCGCGGGCGTTGGCGACCGCGCGGTGCAGGGCATCCGCGTCCAGCGCGTGGATGTCCAGCAGGAAGGCGTCGGGATGGATCGCCCGCAGCCCCAGCCGCGACATCAGCGGGCGCGGGAAATCGCGCAGGTTCGCGGTGACGATCAGGTCAGCCTGCCCCGCCAGCGCGGCCTCGACCACGTGGCGGTCGGCGGGGTCGGGAAAGTCCAGGTCGATCGCCCGGTCGCCGTCATCGGGCTGGACGACATCGGGGAAGCGTTCGCGCAGCAGCGCGATCTCGGCCCCGGCGATCTGGGCGGCGACCGGCCCCACGCGAAGCGCCGCGCGGGACCATTCGCCAAGGATGCGGTCCGACCACATGGGGACATAGAGCCCCTCTGCGGCAAGATCGGTCAGGATCTCTCGCAGGATGGTGGGGAACAGGACGTTCGCATCCAGCAATGCGCGCATCAGTCCAACCGGAAGAACAGCGACTTGAGGTATCCGGTCTCGGCCAGCTGCGGCAGCGTCGGATGGTCGGGACCGGCCTGGCCGCTGTGCAGCAGCTGCCCCCGGCGACCGCCGCGCCCGATGCCGCGCGCGCTGACATTGCGGAAGCTGGTCATGTCGGCCGCATGGCTGCAGCTGCACAGCCCCAGATAGCCGCCGGGCTTGACCAGCTGCGCCGCCAGCCGCGCGACGCGTTCATAGGCGCGCAGCCCGGCCTCGAGCGCGGGCTTGGCGGGCGCGAAGGCGGGCGGATCGCAGATCACCACGTCGAAGCGACGATTGTCGGCGGCCAGCTGCTCCAGCATGGCGAAGGCGTCGCCGCGCAGGGTCTCCAGCCGGTCCTCGGCGCCCATGGCGCGCGCACCGCCCACCGCAAGCTCCAGCGCGGGGGCGCTTGCATCGACGCAGGTCGCGCGTTCGGCCCCTGCGGCCAGCATGGCAAGGCCGAAGCCGCCGACATGGCTGAACATGTCCAGCACCTCGCCCTTGTCGACAAGCGACTGGGCAAAGGCGTGGTTGGGGCGCTGGTCGAAGAACAGGCCGGTCTTCTGCCCGCCCATCAGGTCCGCAAGATAGGTCGCGCCGTTCATCGCGACCGGGATCGGAGCGGTCGGCGCGGTGCCGCGGATGACCTCCATCCGCTCGGGCAGCCCCTCCAGCCCGCGTGCGCGGCCCTGCCCGTTCAGGACGACCGTGCTGACGCCCGCGATCTCGACCAGCGCATCGGCGATGCGGTCGGCCATCGCATCGGCCCAGGCCGCGTTCGGCTGCATCACCGCCGCGTCGCCGAAGCGGTCGATCACCAGCCCCGGCAGGCCGTCGGCCTCGGCATGGACCAGGCGATAGAAGGGCTGGTCGTAGAACCGCTGCCGCATGGCCAGCGCGCGTGCGATGCGGCGTTCCAGCCATGCCGCGTTGACGCGCGCCTCGGGGTCGGCATCCATGACCCGCGCGACGATCTTGGAATTGGTGTTCACCGTGACAAGCGCCAGCGGCTTGCGCTCGGCATCCTCGAGGATGGCGAAGCCGCCGGGTTCGATGGACTTGGTGCGGCGGTCGAGGACGGTCTCATCCGCGAAGACCCAGGGGAATCCGTGGCGGATCGCCTGGGGCTTGGATTTCGGACGCAGGCGGATGACGGGCAGGTCGGACATGGCAGGGGTTCCTTTCGCGGACCGATCTGGCATGACGCCCGCCCCCGCACAAGCGGCGATGCCTGCGATCCCTGCGCAAATTTTCGCAACCGCAGCGCGGGCGGACTGCGTTTCGCTGTTGTCGGGCGGTTGAATTGTTAACGCTAACTACGTATGCTCCGCCCGAAGCCAGAGGGAAGCCACATGACACTTCACGCCAGCATCGAACGCGTCACCGACCGGATCCGCGAACGCTCTCTCGCCTCGCGCGCGGCCTATCTGCAGAAAATCGAGAAGGCGGCCCAGGACGGACCCGCGCGGGCGCACCTGTCCTGCGGCAACCAGGCCCACGCCTATGCCGCGATGGCCGACAAGGACGACATGGCGACGACGCGCAAGCCCAATATCGGGATCGTCACCGCCTATAACGACATGCTGTCGGCGCATCAGCCCTACGAGCGTTTCCCCGACATCATCCGCCGCGCGGGTCATGCGGCAGGCGCCACGGTGCAGGTCGCGGGCGGCGTGCCTGCCATGTGCGATGGCGTGACCCAGGGCCGACCAGGGATGGAGCTGTCGCTGTTCTCGCGCGACGTGATCGCGCTGGCGGCGGGGGTCGGGCTGTCGCATGACTGCTTCGATTCGGCGATGTATCTGGGCGTCTGCGACAAGATCGTGCCGGGGCTGATCATCGCGGCGGCGACCTTCGGGCACATCCCGGCGGTCTTCGTGCCTGCGGGTCCCATGCCCTCGGGGCTGCCCAACGACGAGAAATCCAAGGTCCGCCAGCAATTCGCGGCCGGAGAGGTCGGGCGCGACGCGCTGATGGCGGCCGAGATGGCGTCCTATCATTCGGCGGGGACCTGCACCTTCTACGGCACCGCGAACACCAACCAGATGCTGATGGAGTTCATGGGCCTGCACCTGCCGGGATCCAGCTTCGTCAACCCGAACACCCCCCTGCGCGAGGCGCTGACCACGGCGGCGGTCGAACGCGCGGCGGCGATCACCAACCTGGGCAACGAATACATGCCTGCGGGCCAGGTCTTGGACGAACGCGCCTTCGTGAACGGCATGGTCGGCCTGATGGCGACGGGCGGGTCGACCAACCTGGTGCTGCACCTGCCCGCGATGGCGCGCGCGGCGGGCGTGATCCTCGACATCGAGGATTTCCACGACATCTCGGAAAACGTGCCGCTGATGGCGCGGGTCTACCCGAACGGTCTGGCGGACGTGAACCATTTCCACGCCGCGGGGGGCCTCGGCTACATGATCGGGCAATTGCTGGAGAACGGCCTGCTGCATCCCGACGTCAAGACGATCAACGGCACGGGGCTGGACGGATACACCGCCGAACCCAAGGTCGCGGATGGCCGCGTCCGGTGGGAGGCCGGCGCCAAGGACAGCCTGAACGACAAGATCCTGCGCCCCGCGTCCGATCCCTTCGCCAAGACGGGCGGGCTGAAGCAGCTGTCGGGCAATCTGGGCCGCGGCGTGATCAAGGTCAGCGCCGTCGCACCGGAACGTCGCGTGATCGAGGCCAAGGCCCGCGTCTTTGCCGACCAGGAAGAGGTCAAGACCGCCTTCCGCGCGGGCGAATTCACCGAGGACACGATCGTCGTCGTCCGCTTCCAGGGTCCGCGCGCCAACGGGATGCCGGAACTGCATTCGCTGACGCCGGTGCTGGCGGTGCTGCAGGATCGCGGGCTGAAGGTCGCGTTGCTGACCGACGGGCGCATGTCGGGCGCATCGGGCAAGGTGCCCGCCGCGATCCACGTCTCGCCCGAGGCCGCGACGGGCGGGCCGCTTGCCCGCGTCCAGGATGGCGACGTGATCCGGCTGGATGCCGAGACCGGCCAGATCGAGTGTCTCGCCCCCGATTTCGACAGCCGCACCCCGGTTCAGGCGGACCTGTCGAACAGCCAGCAGGGGCTGGGCCGCGAGATGTTCGCGGCATTCCGCGCGGTCGCAGGCGATGCGAGCGACGGTGCGGGGGTCGTGGTCTGACCGCTTACGCGGCTGCGGCGACCTCGCAGACGACGCGGCGAAGGTAGCCCGCGAAATCGGTGGCCACGTCGCGTGCGGGGCCATCGGCGACATAGACGTTCAGCCATGTCGGGGGCAGCGGCGGCAACGCGCCGCCATGCTCGACCGGCTCCAGCCCCGGCTGGTGCAGACCGCGCGGCAGGATCGTCAGGCCCAGATCGGCGGCGGCAAGGACCAGCCAGGTCTCGCTGCCGCCATCGGCCACCACCTGCTGCCATTCGATGCCCGCCCGTTCCAGCGCGTCCAGCGCAACGGGGTGATAGGCGCAATGCGGCGAGTTGGACAGCGGCAGCGGCCTTTCGCGCCACGCCTGCCCGCCTGCCGCCCCGAACCACGCCAGATCCACCTTGGCCAGGTGATGCGCACCGGGCGGCGCGTCGAATTCGGTCGTCAGGATGATGTCGTGTTCGCCCCGCCGCATCTGGGCGCGAAGATCCTTGCTGCGGGCGCCCTCGATGTTCAGCTCGACCTGCGGGTAATCGGCGCGAAAGGCGCGCACGGTCTGCGCGACCTTGGTGAACAGCCAGTCGCTGGTCAGCCCCACGCGCAGCCTGGCCTTGGGACGCGCACCGGTAAAGCGCGACAGGATCGCGTCGTTCAGCGCGACCATCTTGCGGCTTTCGCCCAGCAGATCCTGCGCGAAATCGGTCAGCACCACCCCCCTGCCTGCCTTCTGCAGCATGGGCCGCCCGAACACCTCCTCCAGCCGCTTCATCTGCATCGAGAGCGCGCTCTGGGTCATGTTCAGCGCCTCGGCCGCGCGGGTGACGGCGCCATATTCGGCCACTGCCTGCAGCGACCGCAGCGTCGCGATATCCATGTTGCGCATCGTTCACATCCTTCACGTCGATTGATGGATTGCATCAAAACCATTCGTTTCAAATATGACCTCTGCTGACCTACATATCAACCTGAAAGATGAAGTCACGCCATTTCATCATGCGAATTGATACATTTCATCATCGAGGTTGAACCATGTCCGCCAAGTCCGCCGCAATGCTCCGCGTCGTCACCGGTCACGGCATCCTGCCGCGGCCCAACTGGCTGGAGCGTATCATGACCATGTTCGACGTCCGCCGCAGCCGCATCGTGCTGGACCGGCTGACCGACAAGCAGCTGGCCGATATCGGCCTGACCCGCATGGATGTCGAGCAGGAGATCGCCCGCCCCGCATGGGACGTGCCCGCGAACTGGCGCCGCTAACGGTCGGGTTCGCCGAAACGTTCCAGCATGCGCGACCGGATCTGGTCGCGCGTCTGGCGATAGGCGTCCAGCTTGGCCTCTCGACCCTCGGCCAGTCCGGCGGGGTCCATGACGGGCCAGTATTCGACATCCAGATGCGCGTGGCGCGTCATCTCCAGCGCCATGCGCTGACTGGCGGGCGACAGGGCGACGATCAGGTCGAACTGCGACAGGTCGTCCCCCCAGTCGCGCATCTCGTCGAAGCTGCGGGCGCGGTGGTTGGCCAGGGGCACGCCGATCTCGTCGCAGACGGCGATGGCGAAGCCGTCCACCTCCATGTCGCTTTTCACGCCGGCCGACTGAACGTAGGCCAGCCTGCCGTAGAACTGCTTCATCATCCCCTCGGCCATGGGCGAGCGGATGGCATTGTGATCGCAGCAGAACAGGACCGATGATGGGATCTTGCCCTGCGCCATCCCTTCAGCCCTGCGGTATCAGGGCGCAGATCAGGGTGAACAGGCGGCGGGCCGTGTCGATGTCCAGCCGCGCCTTGCCCTCCAGCCGTTCCTGCAGGGTGCGGGCGCCTTCGTTGTGGATGCCGCGCCGCGCCATGTCGATCGCCTCGATCTGGGCGGGGGGCAGCCGCTTCACCGCATCGAAATAGCTCTGGCAGATCTGGAAGTAGTCCTTGACCACCTGCCGGAACGGCCCGAGCGACAGGTGGAACTCGGCCACCTTCGCGGCGGCCTCGTCTTGCAGATCGAAGACCAGCCGCCCGTCGCGGATGCACAGCTCCAGCACGAACGGCCCTTCGGGTTCCGCGCCCCCCTCGCGGGCAGGCACGGCAAAGCTGTTATCCTCGATCAGGTCGAAGATGGCGACGCGGCGCTCCTGCTCCATCTCGGGGGTGGCAGGCGGGATGGCGCTGTCGTCGATCTCGATCCTGATGATGCGGCTCATTCGGGCATTCTCTCGTTCAAGGTCCCCAGCCTAGCCTGAACCGAAGCGCCATGCGCCTGCAAGCCCTCGGATGCGGCAAGGCGCACCGCGGCGGGGCCGATGGACGCAAGGGAACCGGGCGTCAGCCGCGCCATGGTCGTACGCTTGACGAAATCCATGACCGACAGCCCCGACGAGAAGCGCGCCGAACGCGCGGTCGGCAGCACGTGATTCGGCCCGCTGACATAGTCGCCGACCGCCTCGGGGGTATGCGCGCCCAGGAAGATCGCGCCCGCGTGGCGGCATTTCGCGGCCAGCGCCTCGGGGTCGGCCACGACCAGTTCCAGATGCTCGGGGGCGATGCGATCCGAAAAGGCCGCAGCCTCGTCCAGGTCGCGGACCGTGATGACGGTGCCGTAATCGCGCCAGCTTGCACCTGCGATGGCCGCACGGTCCAGCGTGGGGATGATGCGCTCGACGGCATCGGCCGTGGCGCGGGCCATGGCGGGATCGGTGGTGATCAGGATCGACTGCGCGTCCGCGTCATGTTCGGCCTGCGCCAGCAGATCCCATGCCAGCCAGTCCGGGTTCTGGTCGCCATCCGCGATCACCAGCACCTCGGACGGGCCCGCGATCATGTCGATGCCGACGCGCCCGAAGACCTGCCGCTTGGCCGCCGCGACATAGGCGTTGCCCGGTCCCGTGATCTTGTCCACCGGCGCGATCGTGTCGGTGCCATAGGCCATCGCCGCGATCGCCTGCGCGCCGCCGATGCGATAGATCTCGTCCACGCCCGACAGGCGCGCGGCCAGCAGGACCAGCGGGTTCACCACGCCGCCCGGCATGGGCACGCAGATCACCAGCCGCTCGACCCCCGCGACACGTGCGGGGATCGCGTTCATCAGCACCGACGAGGGATAGGCCGCCTGCCCGCCCGGAACATAGAGCCCCGCCGCCGAGACCGCGCTCCACCGCCATCCAAGCGTCGCGCCGGTGTCGTCGGTCCAGCTGTGATCCTGCGGCATCTGGCGTTCGTGATAGGCGCGGATGCGTTCGGCGGCCAGCTCCAGCGCGGCGCGATCCTCGGGCGAGACCTTCGCGATCTCGGCGTCCATCTCGGCGGCGGTGACGCGCAGCCCCTCGGGCGGCAGGTCCAGCCGGTCGAACCGGGCCGTCAGTTCGCACAGGGCGATGTCGCCACGCGCGCGCACATCCGCGATGATGGCCGCGACCGTGTCGTTCACGTCCGCGCTGTCCTCGCGCTTGGCCGACAGCATATGCTGGAAGCCCGCTTCAAAATCCGCGTCGCTGCTGTTCAGAAAGACCGGCATGGCATACCCCGTTTCGCAATTCACGCATCCGGGACTGCCCCGGACGCCCTGCGGGATCAAGCCGCCGCAGGGGGACGGGATGCCGCAGGTTTCAGTTGGTCGATGTCCCGATCAATCGGGGTGGTGCGGGGCCTTGCCCGACACCGCCTTGTGCGGGCGCGTCACGTCGCGCAGGTCGAGATTGATGCACTCGACCTCGGCCATGATCGTGCCGTCGCCCGCGAAATCCAGCGCAAGGCGGCCGGTGCCGTCTTCGCCCGGGATCCAGCGGATCGCCAGCAGTTCCAGCACCGTCTCGGGATCCCGAGAAATCCCGTCCGAGACGACACGCATCACGTCGCCGATCGCCAGGACCGCGCGGACACGCTCGAACTCGCGGCCCTCGGAACGGGCCGCGTCGGCATCCTCCCACCGGAAGCGCGTCACCAGCAGTGCAAGGCGGCGCGCGCGGGCGTCATGACTGATGTCGGACGCGGTCAGCACCGCATCCTGCACCAGCGAGGACAGGATGTTCAGATCGGTCGCATCCTCGGCCCGAATGGCAAGGGGCCGAGGATCGGCATCAGTGAAACGGGCGTCTTCGGCCATGGATCACTCCTCCTTCACGCGTTCGATATGGGCACCCACGCCGCGCAGCTTGCGCACGACATGCTCGTAGCCGCGATCGAGGTGATAGACGCGGCTGACCGTGGTCTGACCCTCCGCCGCCATCCCCGCAAGGATCAGGCTGACCGAGGCGCGCAGATCCGTCGCCATGACCGGGGCACCGCGCAGCTTGTCCACGCCGCGCACGGTCGCATGGCCGCCATGCACCTCGATATTGGCGCCCATGCGGGTCAGTTCGGGCGCGTGCATGAAGCGATTCTCGAAGATGGTTTCTTCCAGAACGCTGGTGCCCTCGGCGGTGCACATCAGCGCCATGAACTGCGCCTGCAGGTCGGTCGGGAAGCCGGGGAACGGCGCGGTGGTCACGTCCACGGCCTTCACGCGGCCGTTGTGGTGGGACACCTTGATGCCGCGGGCGGTTTCTTCGACGGTGACGCCCGCCTCTTCCAGCTTCTCGCAGAAGGCCGAGAGAAGCTCGATCCTGCCGCCGATGCATTCGACCTCGCCGCCGCAGATCGCGGGGGCCAGCATATAGGTGCCCAGCTCGATCCGGTCCGTCACGACGGGATAGGTCGCCCCGTGCAGCGATTCGACGCCCTGGATGGTGATGGTGCTGGTGCCTTCACCCTCCAACTGCGCGCCCATGGCCCGCAGGCAGCGCGCAAGGTCCACGATCTCGGGTTCGCGGGCGACGTTCTTCAGGACCGTGGTCCCACGAGCCAGCACGGCGGCCAGCAGCGCGTTCTCGGTCGCGCCGACGGAAACCAGCGGGAATTCATAGGTCGCGCCCTTCAGGCCACCCTGCGGCGCCTTGGCAAAGACATAGCCGTCGCGCAGGTCCAGCTGCGCGCCCATCGCCTCCAGCGCGCGCAGGTGCAGGTCCACCGGACGCGCGCCGATGCCGCAACCGCCGGGCAGCGAGACCTCGGCCACGCCGTCGCGCGCCAGCATCGGTCCCAGCACCAGGATCGAGGCGCGCATCTTGCGCACGATGTCGTATTCGGCGCGATGGCTGGTCAGGTCGTGGCTGGACATGGCCAGCACCTGCCCGTCCTGCAGCGGCGCAACTTCGGCGCCCAGGCTTTGCAGCAGGGTCGTCATGGTGTGGATGTCCGACAGGCGCGGCGCATTCGTCAGCGTCAGCGGCTCGTCCGTCAGCAGCGTCGCGGGCATCAGGGTCAGGCAGGCGTTCTTCGCCCCCGCAATCGGAATCTCGCCCTTCAGAGGGCCGTTCCCTTCGACGATGATCTGATCCATCAGTTGTCCTTGCCTGTCGCCTGGCCCGTTTCGGGCGCATCCTCGTTGTCCTGATCACGACCGGCCGCGTTGCGCGCCCTTGCCTGCGCCTTGCGTCGGGCAAGGTTCGCCCGGAGCGCCTGCGCAAGGCGTTCTTCCCGGCTGCCGGGCTTGGGTTTGCTGTCGCGTCGATCGTTCATGGTGTTTCCTGTTAGCGCCCGCCCGCGCCTTCGTCCAGCAATCGCGAAAGCAGCGGTGCGTCATCGGCGATTTTCTGAAGCGCTGTGCGAAAAAATGCGGAAATGCCTCTTGCACCCCCCGAGGGCTTTGGCTAAACGCCCCTTCACCGGCGCTGTGGTAGCTCAGTGGTAGAGCACTCCCTTGGTAAGGGAGAGGTCGAGAGTTCAATCCTCTCTCACAGCACCAGGTTTTCCCAAAGATTTCCTGATCCTGCACTCGCGGCCCGCGGCCTACGCATCCGCATGTGAAAAAGGCCGGACACCCTGTCGGATGCCCGGCCCCTTCGCGTTCGGATCGCCCGGTCAGAGCTCGATCACGACCTTGCCGATGGCCTTGCCGCTTTTCAGATGGGCATAGGCGGCATCGACATCGCCCAGGCCGAAACGGCGATCGTCCAGCAGCGGGGTGACGGCGCCCGCGTCGATCAGGCGGGCCAGTTCGGCCAGGATCGCGCCATGCGTCTCGCGGCGGAAATCGTTCAGCATCGGGATCAGCATGAAGACCACGTGCAGGCTCAGGCCGCGGAAATGCGCCGTGCTGAGGTCCATCTCGAGCAGCGCCACGGTCGTCACGACATCGCCGTTCAGCGCGGCGGCGGCAAAGGAGTTCGCCATGTTCTGCCCGCCGACCGTGTCAAAGACCATGTCGAAGCCCGCGCCGTCCGTATGGGCGTTCACGTAATCCGCGACGGACTGGGCGCGATAGTCGATCGGGCGCGCGCCATACCCCTCGATGCGGGCGAGCTTTGCCGCGCCCGTGCCTGTCGAGAATACCTCGGCGCCCTTATGAAGGGCCAGCTGAACGGCCAGGTGGCCGACGCCGCCCGCGCCGCCATGGACCAGAACCTTCTGGCCGGCAGATCGGGCGACAGGGGCAGGTCCTTGCCCATCTCGCGGATCATCGTGTCGACGGTGTTCACGCTGGTCGCCTTGACGCGGACGACGACGTGGCCGGCGACGGCCTGCGGCTTGGCGCGTTCGGCGGGGACAAAGCTGGCCTCGGGGCCGTATTCGTTCAGGATCATGGTCTGCATCGGATGCTCCGGCTGTCTTGATGTGCTGATCCGAAGATATTCACCCGCGCAGCCGATAAAATCCGGCAAACGGGGACTTCAGAATACGCGAATCCCGAATGATCGGGGCGATCCCTGCGCGCGTCCGGCGAAAAAGAACGCTGATCCCACGCTGCGCGCCCGCAAGGCACCGCCGTTTCGGCATGTCGGACCGTTCGGGAACGATATTCCGCCCTAAGCGCTTGATCCGCAGGCATGGTCCGCCCGCACGGGCATCACCGGATGCGCGGAAACTCGAACGGGGCGGGCATCGCTGCTATCTCTCGGATCGACCCTGACCCAACGACAACGCGAGCGTATCATGAACACCCCCATCGCCTCTGCCGCGCTGGCCGCAGCGCTTCTTTCCGCCACCGCGCTTCAGGCGCAGACGCTGGACAAACCGCTGGTCTCCGCGCAGGAACTGGCAACCCTGCTGGAATCCGAGGATGTCGCCGTTCTGGACATCCGCGCCCCCGAGGGCAGCGACAGCTATGCCGAGGGGCATGTGGAGGGCGCGGTCAACGCCCCCTATGCCCTGTTCCGCGGCCCCGAGGACAATCCCGGGCAGCTGCCCTCGGAGGAACAGCTGACCGAGACCCTGCGCAATCTTGGCCTGACCGAGGATCGCCCGCTGGTCATCACCTATCAGGGCAGCGACGAGACCGATTTCGGCGCGGCCGCGCGTGTCTACTGGACGATGAAATCCGCCGGGATCGACGACCTGGCGATCCTGAACGGCGGGTTGAACGCCTGGACCGAGGCGGGGCTGGAACTGGACGATGCCGCGGTGACGCCGCAGCCCTCGGACATCACCGTCACCTGGGACGACACCTGGACAGCCAGCGTGGATGACGTGCAGGCCGCCATCGACGGCGAGACCGACACCCAGCTGGTCGATGCCCGCCCCGAGAGCTTCTGGAAGGGGGAGCAGGCCCATCCCGCCGCCGCGCGTCCGGGCACCCTGCCCCAGTCGCGCTTCTTCGTGCACAGCAGCTGGTTCTCGGACGGGCCGGCCATCGTGGATGCCGAGGCCGCGCGCAAGCTGGCGCAGGAGAACGACCTGATCGGGTCCGAGAACCTGATCTCGTTCTGCAACACGGGCCACTGGGCCGCGACGAACTGGTTCGCCATGTCCGAGCTGGCCGGGATCGAGAACGTGAAGCTCTATCCCGAATCGATGGTGGGCTGGTCCAATGCGGGGCGCGACATGGCGAATGCGCCGGGCCGCATCCAGCACCTGTGGACCCAGATCAAGAACGTCTTCTGAGATGGCGATGACCGACACGACGATGCCCGCGCCTACGCGCGCGGGCAACATCACCCGGCGCGGCGCGCTGATCCTGGGCGCACTGGCCCTCTGCGGGCTTGTGGCCGTGATGGTCGGCGCGCGCTTCGGGCTGCTGCTGATGATCGGCCTGGGCTTCGGCATCACGCTGGAGGGGTTCCGCTTCGGCTTTGCCGGCCCGTGGCGCGCGACGATCACCAGGCGCGATCCGGGCGGCACCATCGCCCAGCTGATCGCCATCGCCATCGTGGCGCTGGCCGCGTTTCCGCTGCTGTCCAGCCACGGGTCCGAGATGGTCGGCGCACATGCGCCCGTGGGCCTTGCGATGATCGGCGGCGCCTTCGTCTTTGGGGCCGCGATGCAGGTCGTGATGGGCTGCGGGTCCGGCACGCTGGTCAATTCGGGCAGCGGCAACCCGATCAGCCTGATGGCGCTGCCCTTCTTCGCGATCGGCAGCTTCGCGGGGGCGTTCCACCTGCTGTGGTGGACCTCGCTCGGATCGATGCCGACGGTGGCGTTTTCCGGGACCTCGGGGCTGATCGGCACGCTGGTCGCGCTGGCCGCCGTCGCGGCGGTCCTGCTGTGGCGCGCCCCGCCCGAGCTGCGCCGCGTCCCGCGCAGGCTGTGGATCGCGGCCCCCGTGCTGGCGGGCCTTGCCATCCTGAACCTGCTGGTCGCGGGCCAGCCTTGGGGCGTCGTCTACGGGCTGGGCCTGTGGGTCGCCAAGGGCGCGGCGGCGACGGGCGTCGATCTGACGCAATCGGCCTTCTGGGGGACCGAGGCGAATATCGCGCGCGTCGGTCAGTCGCTGCTGACCGATGTGACCTCGCTGACCAACCTCGGCATCATCGGGGGCGCGTTCCTCGTGGCCGCGTGGCGCAACGGACTGTCGCAGAAGCTGCCCTCCTATCCGGCGCGGGCATGGATCGCGACGATCGTCGCGGGCTTCCTTCTGGGCTACAGCTCGCGCTTGGCATTCGGGTGCAATGTGGGGGCGTTCTTCTCGGGGATCTCGACAGGCAGCCTGCATGGCTGGGTGTGGTTCGCCGCCGCCTTCGCAGGGGCCTTCGTCGGCATCCGCCTGCGGCCGCTGCTGGGATTGGAGGCCAAGGCATGAGGACGCGCAGGCTGACCGTGTCGCTGACCGCGATCCTGGTTCTGGGGCTGGTCGCCTTCGACCTGGCCACCGCAGAGCCGCCGAACCCGTTCCGCGCACCGCCGATCCTGGCGTTCGGATCGGGACAGGCATCGGGCGGGGCGCATTGCGCGGCCCTTCCGAACTGACCGAAAGGGGCGCGTCACCGCGCCCCTTTCCCGTTCAATAGCTGGTGGCGAAGGCGAAGATCATCGCCAGCCCCACCGCGATCCCCGCGACCGTCGGCACCACCCTGCGCGCCCCGATCAGCGCATAGGAGATGACGACGCATCCCCCGCCGACCGTCAGCAGCGCCAGCAATGCGCCAAGCGGATCGGATGTCAGCCGGATCAGCGCGGGATGCGCCACCATGCCAAGCGGGATCAGGTACAGCCCGACCCCAAGCGCCATCGCCGTGATCGCGACGCGCAGCCAGTTCTCGCGCGCCATGCCGGCGGCGATGAAGACCGCGCCGCAGACGGGCGGCGTGATGGTGGACAGAAGCGCGAACCAGAAGACGAACAGATGCGCCTGCAGCGGCTCCAGCCCCAGCTGCGTCAGTGCCGGTCCCGCGACCGAGATGCAGATGACATAGGCCGCCGTGGTCGGCACCTCCATCCCCAGCACCAGGCAGGCCAGCGCGGTCAGCAGCAGCGACGGCCAGATCGTCCCGTTCGACGTGGACAGGATCAGCGATGTCACCTTGACCCCGAGACCGGTGATCGCCAGCACCCCCACGATGATCGAGGCGCAGAGGATGATCGCCGCGATCAGCGCCACCTGCCGCGCCGAGGTGATCAGCGCAGTCTCGAACCTTGATGCGGCGCGGCGGATGTCGATGCGCATGTCCGACCCCGCGATCAGCAGGACCGCACCCGCGACGATCGCCAGCGCCGCCGAATATTGCGGCGTGAAGCCCAGCCCGAACATGCCGCCCAGCAGGACCGCGAAGGGCACCGCGAAGAAGGCCGAGGTGACCGCGACCTCGGCCCCGCCGGGGCGCTGGTCGGCAGGCAGCGCGCCCAGCCCGAAGCGGCGGGCATAGGCGTCGATGCCCACCCAGACGACCACGAAATACAGGATCGCCGGCAGGATCGCCGCGCCGATGATCTGGGTATAGGGGGTGCCCGTCAGCTCGACCATGACGAAGGCGCCCGCGCCCATCAGCGGCGGCATGATCTGCCCGCCCGAGGATGCGACGGCCTCGACCGCGCCCGCGATGCGGCGGGGATATCCAAGCCGGATCATCGCGGGGATCGTGATCGCGCCGGTCGATGCGACATTGGCCGAAGCCGACCCCGAGATCGACCCGAACAGCGCCGATGCGATGACCGAGACCTTGCCCGCCCCGCCGCGCAGGCGACCCGCGACGGCGGCCGCAAGGTTCATGAAGCCCTGCCCGGCCTCGCCCGCGTTGAGCACCGCACCGAAGATGACGAAGATCGCCACGACGCCCACCGACACGCCGGTCAGCGATCCGAAGATCCCGCCCTCGGCCAGGGTCAGCGTGCCCATCAGGCTGGCGGCGGGCAGCGGCGCGTGGCCGAACTCGCCCGGGATGTGCTGACCGAACGCGGCATAGGCCAGCGCCAGCGCCGCGATCAGCGGCAGTGGCCAGCCGATCGCACGGCGCGCGGCCTCCAGCACGGACAGCAGCAGGACGCCGCCGACGGCATATTGGAAGCCTGTCTCGACGAAACCGTACTGGTCGGCAAGCCGTCCCGCGTTCAGCGCGATCCAGACCGACCCGCCGATGCCCAGCACCGCCAGTACGACGCCCGCGCAGCCCACGAGGCCGCGCGGGCGATCCTCGGTGAAGATGAAGATCCAGTGCAGGATCAGCGCAAGATGCAGCGGCCGCGCGACAAGGTTCGGCACCAGCCCGGAAAAGATCAGCCCCAGATGGAAGGCTGTCAGAATGAACGCGGCGGACAGCATCGCTGCCCGCCGCATGGTCGACACGGCCCGTTCGGTCATTCCCCGACTGCCACCCCTGCTTCTTCGTAGTAGCGCGCGGCGCCCGGATGCAGCGCGCCCAGTTCGGACACTTGGTCCGTGCTGACGCCATCCCACCAGGGCGCATTCGCGGCCATGGCATCGCGCTGCGTCCAGAAGGCGCGGGTCAGCTGATAGGCGGTCTCGTCATCCATCGCGGTCGAGGCGAAGGCCACCACCGGCAGGCCCGTGGTCACGATGTCGCCCGCCTGCCCCGGATAGACATCGGCGGGGATGACGACGCGGGCCTGGCCCGTCTGGGCGACCTGCTCGTCGGTCAGGGACAGGATGCGCACACCCTCACCGGCGGCGGCCTCGATCACGTTCGGCGCAGGGAAGCTGCCCGCCGTGACGAAGCCGTCGATCTGGCCGTTCGTCAGCGCGTCGCCCGCGTTCGACAGTTCGGCATCCGCGATGGTCACCTTGTCGGTCAGCCCGAACAGGTCCAGGTATTTCTGACCCTCGCTGGCGCCGAAGCTGCCCTTGCCCAGAAGGATGCGCTGCCCTTCCAGCGCGGACAGGTCGGTCGGCCCCTCGGACCCGCCCATGACGAAATGCATGGTCAGCGAGGGGATCGGGAACAGGGCGCGGATCTCGTCGAAATTCGGGTTGCCCTTGCCCTCGAACGGGCCGGTCGCGCCCTGCGCCGCAGCCACCAGCGACGGCGGCGCGGTGAAGACGTAATCGCCGCCGCGCGCGCGGACCTCCATCACGTTCTGGACCGAGCCCTGGCTTTCCTCGACCGTCATGCCGATCTGCCCGTCGGTGGCACTGCGCACGCCCTCGGCCAGTTCGACGGCCATCTGGTAATAGGACGTGCCCGTCTTGGCCGACTTGTAGGTCAGCCGCGTTTCCGCATGTGCCGCACCCGCCGCGACCAGCACGGCACCGGCCAGCATGGCCTGTTTCCATTGACGCATCGTATCCCCCTTCGCTGCGTTCCGGTTCGGCACCGACAATTAAGCCATCCGATCCCTCCGGTCCATCGCGTTCCGGCCCGACCCGAGCGATGCAGGACGTGCAAAATCCGTTATTTTACTTTGATCTATGAAAAACTCGGCCTATCTGTGACCCGTAGGACAGCCCCGAGAGAGTATGAAGATGACCGGCGATACGCCCCACCGGTTGCAGGACCACGCCGCCTTCCGCTCGGGCGCGCATGATTTCCAGGCCGATATCGAACGTCTTGCCACCAACGAGACGATCCGCACCATCCTCGAGACCGTGATGCTGGCGACCGAGATGCGCTTTGCCGCCGTCGCCCGCGTCACCGAGGATCGGTGGGTCGCCTGCCGCACCGTGGACGAGATGAGCCTGGGCCTGGCCGAGGGCGACGAGATCGAGGTGCAGTCCACCTTCTGCCAGCAGGTCCGCCAGTCGTCCTGCAAGGTCGTGTTCGACGACGCCGCGAACGATCCGGTCTATCGCGGGCACGCCATCGCGGAACGGTTCGGGATCGTCGCCTATGCCTCGATCCCGATCCATCGCAGCGACGGGTCGTTCTTCGGCACGCTCTGCGCGCTGGACAGCCAGCCGCGCGACGTCACGAACCCCCGCGCCATCGCCATGATGGAGATGTTCGCCGACCTGATCGGCCAGAGCCTCGAGACCGAGGAACGGCTGGAGGCGCAGGACCTTGCGCTGCAATACGAACGCGACCTTGCGCGCCTGCAAGAGGAGTTCGTGGCGATCCTGGGCCACGACCTGCGCAACCCCGTCGCGGCCTTCCAGGCGGGCCTGCGCCAGCTTGGGCGCGAACCGATGGGCGAGACCGCGCAGATCCTGCTGCCGCTGATGCAGTCGTCGGTCCAGCGCATGAACGAGCTGATCAACAATATGATGCTGCACGCGACCGACCGGCTTGGCGGCGGGATCCGCGTGGCCAAGACCGATGACGCGCCGCTGGCCCAGACCATATCCCAGATCGTCGAGGAGCTGCGGATCGCCAGCCCCGACCGCCAGATCCTTCTGGACCTCGCGCTGGACCGCCCCGTCGCCTGCGATGCGCAGCGGATCGGTCAGGCCATTTCCAACCTGCTGTCGAATGCGCTGACCCACGGCCTGCCCGACGCCCCCGTCGAGGTCTCGGGCCGGATCGGCGAAACGGGTATCACCATCACCGTTCGCAACCGTGGCCGCGACATCCCCGAGGAAACGCGCCGCAACCTGTTCCGTCCCTTCCATCGCGGGCCTTCGGCGGGCGGTCAGGGTCTTGGTCTGGGACTGCACGTGGCCGCATCCATCGTCGCCGCGCATGGCGGCGGGATCGAGGTGACCTCGACCGACGGGCTGACCGAATTCACGATGCAGCTGCCGCACTAGGCGGCTGTATCGAAAGGGAAACGAAGCATCGAGGACCGAACGGATCGACCGTTTCGGCAAGGCTTCCATCGCTTTGGGAAAGGATGGTGCCCGGAGGCGGATTCGAACCACCGACACGCGGATTTTCAATCCGCTGCTCTACCAACTGAGCTATCCGGGCCCCTGTGGCGACTGCTTCGTCGCCGGGTGTGGAGCGGTGTTTAGAAGGGGTTGGCGGGACTGTCCAGACCCAATCTCAACTTTTTATCGCCCTTCTTCGTTGTCCGATGAAATCTCTTCCAGGGGGGTGCCGGGGATGACGTATTGGCCCCGCAACCACTTGGCCAGATCGACATCCGCGCAGCGCTTAGAGCAGAACGGACGGTACCGCTCCACGCTGTCCTTGCTGCAGACGGGGCAGGCCATCAGCCCTGCCCCGAAGCCAGCAGCGACAGCGCCACGCGGTCGCGCTTGCGCGTCATCTCGAACAGGCCCATCGCGGTCCAGCCAAGCAACGTCGCCTCGGCGCCCGACTGGCGGAAGACCGACTGCATCACCTGGTCCAGCGTCGCGCGGTCGCGCTTGGGCATGGGGGCGAAATCGACCGCGATCTGGCCGCCGATGCCGCGCAGCGCCAGCTGGCGCGGCAGGTCGCGGGCCAGCGCGATATTCGCCTTCAGCCCCGCAGCGGGCGAGCTGTCGGCCCCGGTATTCACGTCGATCGCGGTCAGCGCCCGCGTCGTCTCGATCCAGGCATGACCGCCGCCGGGCAGCGCGATGCGCGGCGACAGCAGTTCGTCCACGGCGTCCAGCACGTTGCAGCGCTCGAAGCTGTCATCGCCCTCCTCGACCGAATCGGGCTGGGGGTCGTTCCAGTCCAGCGCCGCCAGTTCGTGCGGGGACGGTGCGTCCAGCAGCAGCTCGGGCCCGCCATCCGCATCGGCCAGGATCTGGTCCGCAAGGCCTGCCAGCTCGGCGATCTCGGCGGCGATGTCGTCGTCATCGGCACCCTCGGCCGCGCTGCGCAGGATCGCGCCATAGGCGCGCTCGCCCATCGCGTCGCGGCCCAGCTGCTCCAGCTCCTCTCGGCGGGCGGTCTCGCGGATGCGGCGCGAGACGTTGATCCCCGCGGCCCCCGGCGTCACCAGCGCAAGCGCGCCGCGGAAGATCAGCTTGTTCGAGACGGGAATCGCCTTCCCCTCCTCGGCGACGCCGCTGATCTGCACCAGAATGCTGCCACCCTCGGTCAGGCCGCGCCGTTCGCGAAGATAGCCGCTGGCCCCGTTCGGCAGGCGCAGGAACACACCGCCCTGCCCCTTCATGAAGCGGCCGACCGTGGCGCGGCAGATCGCGCCGGGGGCAAGATCGGTGATCGCATCGGGCGCGACCAGCAGATCGACAAGCTGGCCGTCCTGCATCAGCGCGGCGGCTTCCTGGCCGAAGATGCGGCCCAGAACGATTTCACGTCCCTTCATGCGTTTGCTCCTTCAGGGGCGGGAAAGATGCCTGCCGATGCAAGCAGGCTGGCGGTTTCGGACAGGGGCAGGCCGACCACGGCCGAGTGCGACCCCTCGATCCAGGGGATGAAGGCGGCGGCGGCGCCCTGGATGGCATAGCCCCCGGCCTTGCCCTCCCAGTCGCCGATATCGAGGTAACGCTCCAGCGATGCCTCGTCGATGGGACGCATCCGGACGCGGGTGGTCACCAGCCTTTCGCGGATGCCGGTCGCGTCGCGCACGGCAAGCGCGGTCAGGACCAGGTGCCTGCGCCCCGACATCAGCCGCATGAAGCCTGCGGCCTCGGCGCGGTTCTCGGGCTTGCCCAGGATGCGGCGCCCGACGCTGACGGTGGTATCGGCGGTCAGCACGACCTCGTCCGGGGCGACGTCCAGCGCCTCGGCCTTCTGACGGGCCATGCGGCGGACATAGTCGCGGGCGTTCTCTTGCTGGTGGGGGGTCTCGTCGATATCGGCCGGTCGCAACGCGGCCGGCCTGATACCAATCTGGGACAGAAGCTCCAGCCTGCGAGGGCTGGCCGAGCCGAGGATCAACCGTTTCGTGGCGATGCCGGCCATCTGCGGACCTCCGTTGGCGGGGGTCTTACTTGAAGCGGTAATTGATCCGGCCCTTGGTCAGATCGTAGGTGTTCATCTCGACCTGAACGCGGTCGCCAGCAAGGACGCGGATGCGGTTCTTCCGCATCTTTCCTGCCATATGCGCAATGATCTCATGGCCGTTTTCAAGCTCGACCCGGAATGTCGCATTGGGCAGGAGTTCCTTCACGACGCCGGGAAATTCGAGCATTTCTTCCTTGGCCATGGTCACTCCATAATGATCGTTCCGCAGGATTCGGAACGCAGAGTAAATGCGTCCGACCGGAGAGGATTTCAAGGAAAAAGAGCGGGCTCACGCCGTTTCGCGGCCCTTCGCGGCGCCTTCCTCGGCGGAAGGGGGGCTGCGGAACGGGTCCGGGCGGCTCAGATCGACGGGCGGGGCGGCGGGGCGCAGGGGCTGTGCGGTATCGGTCGCGGCACGGGACGCGGGGTCCGAAAGGCGCAGCGCGTGGCAGCCCTCGGCCTCGCCCAGGCGTCCGCGCGACAGGACCTGGCCGTCGCCCGTCTCCAGCGTGGCATCCTGAAGTGCGGCCTTGGGAAGATAGAGAAGCCTGCCGCCCAGCATCGCGCGCAATTCCCCGAGCGATACGGTCTTGCGGCACAACACGCCCTGCAATTCGACCACCGCCTCCTGCATCGGGGGCGCAAGGCTGGGGCGCGGGGCCGCCGGTCGGGGCGCGGGTCGCGCCGGTGCCGTCACGGGTGCCGCAACCTCCTGCCCCTGCGGCAGGATCAGCATGACGCGACCCTCGCGGACATCACCCGCGCCCAGCCGGACCTGCATGTCGATGCTGCGATGGGCCACATCCTCCAGCATCAGCGCAAGGGGGCGGGCATCCTCGACATGGGTCAGGAAACGGAAGCCCGCGATGGGCGCATAGCCGGGAATCGCGCGCATCTCGGATGTCAGCTCGGCCAGGAAGCGGTCGATGAAATCCGCGCACAGGGCCGCATCGCTTCGGGTGGGCCTGCGGCGATCGAGGGGGCGCGCCGTGACGCGCCCGAGGGCCTGCACCTCGATCAGCGCGGCCGCGACCTCGGGGGACAGGGCGATTGCGCCAAGCTGCTCGCCCGGGCCCTGAAGCAGCGCCAGCAGCGGCATGTCGGGCAGCAGTTCGGGCAGCTCGGCAAGGGTCAGCGCACCCGGCGTCACCGCAAGCGAACGCAGCGGCAGCGAGTAAAGCGCCTCGGCCGCGCGACCGATGGCTGCGGCGGCAGCGCGGGCGGGCGTCACCTTGGGCGCGGGCGGCAGATCGGGCGTCTCGGCCGCAACGGGATCGTCGCGCCGCTTCAGCAATCCGCGCAGCACCGTGCCGCGCGTTTCCGTCCGTTCCGTATCGCCTGCAGTCATGTCACGCCCGAATCGCAGCCCCGTTCGCACTCAGCCTGACCCTAATCCGGTTTCCAAACCGTTAAGCCTGCTGAACGGGCGGGCGCGCCGGCAGCACGATGCGGAACGCGGCCCCGCCCTGCCCCGGCAGATAGCTGATCGAACCGCCAAGCGTCTCCATGATCTCCTTGCAGATCGCCAGGCCCAGACCCGCCCCGCCGGCCTTCGCCGGGTCGTTCAACCTCGAGAACTTCTCGAAGATCAGCGACTGGCGGCCCGCGTCGATGCCGCTGCCATTGTCCACGATGTTGATGACCGCACCCCCGGTATCGGGCCTGCGCACCCGGATGCGCAGCGCCGGATAGGGGGCATCACAATATTTCCGCGCATTGCCGATGACGTTGATCAGCACCTGCAGCAGCCGGTCCGCATCGGTGATCACGCCCAGATGCTCGGACGGCAGATCGCGGTCGATGACGAAGCTGCGTTCGGGCCGCGTGGCCGATGCGGCGGCCAGCGCGCGGGCGATCAGGTCGTGCAGGTTCGCCGCCGTCACCGACAGTTGCGCGCGCCCGCTTTCAAGGACGGACAGGTCCAGCAGGTCGTCCAGGATGCGTGTCAGGCGACCGGCCTCGTCATGGATGATTCCCGCGAATTTCTTTCGTTCCTCGTCACTTAGGGACGAATCCTTAAGTATTTCCGAGAATGCCCGGACCGAGGTCATGGGCGTGCGCAGCTCGTGGCTGATCTGCCCCAGAAAGGCGTCCTTCTGCACCGACAGCGCGGTCAGCTTGTCGTTCACCTCCCGCAGCTGGCGGGCGGTGCGGGCCAGCTCGGATCGCGCGGCCTCGAGACGCTGCGTCTCCTCCTTGGCGCGGTGGGCCTCGTCGGCAACCTGCAGCAGATCCGACACCGTCAGCGCGACGCCCCCCGCCACGCGGTCGATCATGGCATGCGCGGTCGCCGATCCGATGGAGCCTGCCAGCCGCCGTTCCAGCGCGGTCAGGAAGCGCGGCGTCAGGTCGGGCAGGAACCCGGACTTGCCCTGGGCCTGCGCCTCGGCCTGGAAATAGCGCAGCGCGGCATCGGCGCCCCAGACGCGGCGGGCCATCGCCAGAAGCGGCTCAGCCCTGTCGTCGCCGCGCGCCATGCGGCTGTGGCGGATCGGCTCGACCGCGGACACGAAGGACAGCCCCTGCAGACGCTCGACCGGGTCGGGAAAGCCGAAGATCGACACGCCGATGAAGGCCGCCGTGTTCAGCGCCAGCGACAGCGCGACGGCCGCGGTCCAGGGATCGACCCCCGCAGGGACCGGCAGATCGCCCCCCATCCCGACCGAGGGCAGGAAGATCAGCGCCATCCACAGCGCGAATCCTGTGCAGATCCCCGCATAGGCACCCTTGCGGTTCGCGCCCCGCCACAGCAGCCCGCCCAGCATCGCGGGCAGCACCTGCGCCATGCCGGTAAAGGCCACCAGCCCCATCGCCGCCAGCGCCGCCGCCCCGCCCGAGGCCTGGTGATAGGTCCAGCCCGCCGCCATGATCGCAAGGATCGCCAGCCGCCGCGCGTTCAGCACGAAGCCGCGCAGGTCGTCCGTCCCCTCGCCCGCGGGAATGCGCCGCAGCGCCAGCCAGCCCGGCACCAGCCAGTGGTTCGACACCATCGTCGCCACCGCGATCGCGCAGACCACCACCATCGAGGTCGCCGCCGAGAACCCGCCCAGAAAGACCAGCAGCGCCAGAAGGTCCTGCCCCGCAGCAGCAGGCAGCGTCAGCACGTAAAGATCGGGATTGGCCCCCGCGGGCAGGATCTCGGCCCCCATCACGGCGATGGGCAGCACGAACAGCGACATGGCGAACAGATATGCCGGAAAGGCCCAGCCCGCGACATGCAGGCGCTCCTCGTCGGCGGCCTCGACCACCATGACCTGGAACATGCGCGGCAGCGTCAGGATCGCGGCACCCGAGACGAGGATCAGCGCCGTCCAGCGGTCGGGCTTCAGCACCCACCCGCCCGCAAAGCGCGGATCCTGCGCCGCGTCCCCGATGCGGCGCAGCATGTCCACCGGTCCGTCGGCCAGCCCCCAGACGACGAAGACCCCAAGCGCCATGAACGCCGCCAGCTTCACCACCGCCTCGAGCGCGATGGCGGTCACGACCCCGTGGTGGCGCTCGTCGGCGGCAAGGTTCCTCGTGCCGAACAGGATGGTGAACAGCGCCAGCCCCCCCGCCACCCACATCGCGGTATTGCCAAGCGCCCCGCCCTCGGACGGGCGGCTGGTCGCGAACAGCTCGAACGAGAGGCGCACGGATTGCAGTTGCAGCGCGATATAGGGGGTCGAGGCGATGACCGCGATCAGCGTCACGATGGCCGCCAGCCGGTTAGACTTGCCGAACCGCGCCGAGACCAGGTCCGCGACCGAGGTGACGTGATGCATCCGCGCGACCCGCACCAACCGACGCAATCCCCACCACGCACCGGTGAAGACGATGGTCGGGCCAAGATAGATGGTCGCGAATTCCAGCCCCGACCGCGACGCGTATCCGACCGCGCCATAGAAGGTCCAGGCGCTGCAATAGACCGACAGCGACAGGGTATAGACCAGCGGGTGGTCCAGCCAGCGCACATGGCCCGCAGCCGCCGCGCGATCCGCGGCATAGGCCACGCCGAACATCAGCGCGACATAGCACAGGCAGGTCGCCAGCAACGCCTCAAACGGCATCCGGGTGATCCTCGGCTGCGCGGTTGGCGGTGGCCTCGGCCCGCAGCAGAGCGCGGTGCAGCGCGAAGACCGCAAGGATCAGCGCGGCCCACAGGCCGAAGAACCAGACGGCCCCCGTGGCAAAGCTGATCGCGGCGGGCATCCACCAGACCGGCACCAGCATCAGGACCATCGCAAGGACCGGCAGCACGCGCGCCGCATCGCCCAGCCTGCGCCTGCGAAACGAGGCGCGTTCCAGGAACAGGGGCCGCTCAGGCACGGATCAGCCTTCGGACCAGCCTGCGCAATTCGTCATTGTCGAAGGGCTTGGCCAGGACCGCGTCGGCCTGCTCGGCGGCCTCGGTATCGCCGCGCGCGGTCAGCATCAGCACCGGCGTCGCCGCAAGCGAGGCGTCGGGCGCCTGCCGCAGGTCCAGCAGGATTTCCGCCCCCGAGCGGTTGGGCAGCATCAGGTCCAGGATGACCAGCCGGGGACGGCGCGTGCTGATCGCCTCGACCCCGCCTGCCCCGTCGACATGCAGATCCACCTGCCAGCCGTCGCGCGACAGGATGAAGCGGACCGCCTCCGCGATGTTGGGCTCATCCTCGATCATCAGGATGTCAGGCTGCATCCGGCTCCCCTCCGACGACGCGCCCGTGATATTGTCCCGCAGGCGGCCCGCTTGTCAAAGGCCCGTGCGCGGCCCCTGCGGCACCAGGATCGAGGGTTCGCGCCGCGCCACGCAATCGCTGCGCGGGCAGATGCGGCAGGCGGGCCCCACGGGCAGCGCATCGTCGGGCGCGGGCCCGTCCAGCGGGATCATCAGCATCGTCACCTCGGTCAGCCAGGGGCCGTGCAGCCCCAGGGGTTGGCGGCGGCTGGAATGGCTGATCGTGGCGAAGGCGCGACCCTCGGTCGTGACGACGTGATGGGCCAGCGCGACCTGCGGCGCGGCCAGCGCCTGGAACAGCGGCCACAGCGCGCAGCTGTCGCCCGGGCGCGGCAGGGCAAAACCCTTGGCGGCGCGGCGCAGCGTCAGCATCCCCGACGCATCGCAGACCAGCAGCCCCGTGCCCGCGAACCCCTCGGGTTGCAGATCGACGATGCGGCGCATCACCAGATCGACGGGCAGGTCCAGACGCGCGGCAAGCGCCACCACGTCGCGATCGGCGCGCAGCCCGTCCAGCAGCGCCTGGTCCGGCAGCATCTGCCGGTCGCGCGCAAGACGCTGGCCTATGCCCGCCGCCATCTGCCGCGCCGCGTCCGAGGACAGCTGGATCGCCGGATCGGCCCCGTCGGCCAGCCATGCCTCGACCTCTTCCTGCGGCGAGGCGGCGGTGCCCTCGGCCTCGAAGCTGTCAAGATAGGCCACGAGCGACTGCGCGGTCACCGACAGGCGCTGGCTGTCCTGGTGCAGGTTCGCGTGGAACCGGTCGCGCCATTCGGGGGCGACCTCGCCATCCTCGACCAGGATCGCGGCGGTCGACCGGACCGAGGTGACCGCCGACAGCACCTCATGCATCGTCGTCAGCAGATAGGGGTCCTGCGTCATGCGGTCCGACATGTCGACAAGCTGCCGTTCCAGCGATGCCGCGCGCCGCGACTGGGCGATCAGCAGCTCGGACCAGCCGGGATACCGGGCCAGGAACTCTGCCAGTTGTTCCAGCTCGGGGGGGCTGTCGCCGACGACGGGATGGGCCGCGGCTTCGCGCAGGGCGGCGATGCGGACCTCCTCGCGGCCCTCGGACAGTTCCTCGGGGGTGATCTGCAGCTCGGCCGCCAGCTTCTCCAGCAGCTCGGCGCTGACGGGGCGGCGGTTGTGCTCGATCAGGTTCAGATAGGCGGGCGAGATGCCGACCGCACGCGCCACGTCGCTTTGACGGCGGTCCTGCGCCATGCGGCGTTCGCGGATGCGCGTGCCCAGCAGGACGTTCGGCCCCGTGCCGCTGTCACGAGCGGGCGTCACAGTGCGATCCCGTGCCGCCCCGCCAGATCGGTGAAGAACTGCCACGCGACCCGACCCGAGCGCGACCCGCGCGTGGCCTGCCACTCGATCGCCTGCGCGCGCAGGTCGTCCGCAGCGATGCGCAGGCCATATGCCGCGCAATAGCCGTCGATCATCGACAGGAACTGGTCCTGGTCGCAGGGGTGGAAGCCCAGCCACAGGCCGAAGCGATCCGACAGCGACACCTTCTCCTCGACGGCCTCGGCGGGGTGGATGGCGGATGAACGCTCGTTCTCGATCATGTCGCGGGGCATCAGGTGGCGGCGGTTCGACGTCGCATAGAGGATGACGTTCGACGGACGCCCGCTGATCCCGCCATCCAGCACGGCCTTGAGCGACTTGTACTGCGTGTCGTCATGGCTGAAGGACAGGTCGTCCGAAAACAGCACGAAGCGCTTGTCGGGGGCCGCGGCCAACAGCGACAGCAGCCGACCCACCGATGCAAGATCCTCTCGTGCGATCTCGACCAGGACCAGGGGAAGGTTTTCGGCCACGGCGCGGGCATGGACGGCCTTGACCAGCGAGGATTTTCCCATCCCCCGCGCACCCCACAGCAGGGCGTTGTTCGCCGCGTGGCCGCGCGCGAATTGCAGCGTGTTGGCCAGCAGCGTGCGCTTGGCACCGTCGATGCCCAAAAGCAGGTCCAGATCCTGCCGGTCCACATCGGGCACGGGAACCAGCCCCTCGGGGTCGGTGCGCCAGACGAAGGCGGTCGAGGCGTCGAAATCGGGGGCCGGACGCGGGGGCGGCGACATCCGCTCCAGCGCTTCGGCGATGCGGGTCAGATCCTCGGTCACTCGTCCTCCTCGACCCACAGACCCTGCGCGCGCAGCTCGGCCTCGCGGCGTTTCTCGATGCGGGCGACAAGCTGGATCGAGATCTCGTAGAGGCCGTAGACCACGGTGAACAGCACCACCTGCGAGATGACGTCGGGCGGGGTCGCGACCGCGGCAAGCACCAGGATCGCCAGCACCGCATAGCGGCGAACGGCGCCCAGCCCCTCGGCGGACACGAGGCCAGCCTTGCCCAGCAGCGTCAGCGCGACCGGCAGCTGGAAGCTGAGCCCGAAGGCCAGCAGGAACTTCATCGTCAGCGCAAGATATTCCTGCATCGAGCCCTGGAAGGCGATGCCGGCCACGTCGCGCGTGGTCGTCACCTCGTCCGCGGTCGCCACCACAGGCGCCTGCTGGAATCCGAGGAAGAAGTCGTAAGCCATTGGCAGGATGACGTAATAGGCGAATGTCGCACCAATGGCGAACATCACCGGCGAGGCTATCAGGAACGGCAGGAATGCCGCCTTCTCGGACCGGTAGAGACCCGGCGCGATGAAGCGCCACAGCTGGTTGCCGATGACCGGGAAGGCCAGGACGAAGCCGCCGAAGAAGCTGATATTGACCGCGGTGAAGAAGCCTTCCTGCAGCTTGATGATCTGCAGCTGGCAGCTCTGGTCGCGTTCGGCCAGCGCCTGGCAGATCGGCTGGGTCAGGATGTTGTAGATCGGCTTCCAGACCGTATAGCACAGCACCATCGCGATGACGAAGGCCACCAGCGACCAGATGATGCGGGTGCGAAGCTCGGCCAGATGCTCGATCAGCGGGGCCGAGCTGTCGTCGATCTCGTCCTCGGGACGCGTCGTGTTGTCGGCCACGTCAGTCGTCTTTCATATCGGAACGGCGAACCGGATGCAGGCTGCGGCCGGTCGCGTCAGGGGTCGCGTCGGGGGTTTCCGGCACCGCCGCATCGGCAGCCCCGGGCGTTTCGGGGGCAGCGGGTTCGGGTGCGGCGGGGTCGGCCTGCACACCGCCCTTGGCGGCGGGCATCTTCGGCTCCCACTTCTCGAACCGGTCGGCGGCGCGGTCCAGCGCGTCGAGGCCAAGCCCCTTCTTGCTGGTCAGGGACTTCATGTCGCGCAGCGACCCCGCAGCCTCGTCCAGGCCGGAGCTGCGGGCGGCGTCTTCCATCGCCGAGGTGAATTCGCGGCCCATCGCGCGCACGCGCGCCATGATGCGGCCAAGCGAATGGAACAGATGCGGCAGGTCCTTGGGACCCACCACGATCAGGGCGACGATGCCGATAAGCAGCAGCTCGCTCCAGCCGATATCCAGCATGGGACGCGCCTTTCCGGGATCAGCTGCGGTCGGTCGTGTGCGGCGTCACGTCGCGCGCGGTCTTGCCGGGGACTTCCTCGTCGGTCTTCGAGGCGTTCTCGATCTCGTCCGCGCCGTCCTTGACGCCTTTCTTGAAGGCGGTGATTCCCTTGCCCACTTCGCCCATCAGCGACGAGATCTTGCCCCGTCCGAACAGGACAAGCACGACGACCGCGATCAGAAGAAGGCCGGGAAGGCCGATATTGTTCAGCATTTGACACTCCATCGCCGGGCGGTCCGACCGCCCGCGTGGCCATGTCTAAAAGGTCGCGGCGGCATTTGCAAAGCCCTTTGACGTGAACGCGCCACCTTGGCACGGCCAGCCGGTCGCGCGATAAGGCGACATGGACATGGCCGCATACATCACCGCCTTCGTCACGCTGTTCGTGGTCATCGACCCGATCGGCCTGACGCCGGTCTTCATCGCGCTGACCCCCGGCCAATCGGCCGAGCAGCGCCGCCGCATCGGCATCCGCGCGCTGTTCATCGCCGCGATCCTGCTGATGGTCTTCGGCCTTGCAGGAGAGGCGATCCTGTCGGGCATCGGCATCTCGATCTCGGCGTTCCGGATCGCGGGCGGGCTGCTGCTGTTCCTGACCGCGCTGGACATGCTGTTCGAACGCCGGACCGAGCGCCGCGAGGACAAGGCCGACAGCGACGATCCCGGCCAGGATCCTTCGGTCTTTCCGCTGGCCATGCCGCTTCTGGCCGGTCCCGGTGCGCTGGCCACGATGATCCTGCTGGTGGGCGAGGGTCCGAGCGTGGCGCATGTGCTGATGGTCAACCTGGTGATGCTGGTCGTGCTTGGCATCTGCATGGTCCTGTTCGTGCTGGCGACGCCCCTGGCGCGCGCCCTGGGCCGGACCGGCGTCATGGTCGTCACGCGCCTTCTGGGCATGCTGCTGGCGGCGCTGTCCGTTCAGTTCGTGATCGACGGGCTGAAGGGCTCGGGGCTGTTCTGATGGGCGCGGGGGACTGGCCCAGCCTCGTCTTCTACGGCCTGCTTCTGGTCTTCATCGGCGGCGCCGTCATCGTCGAGTTCAGCGGTCGCGGCGGTCGCGCCATCCGCATGGCGGCCGTCTGGGCCGTGATCTTCGCGGCGGGCACGCTGGCCGCACACTGGTGGATGGGGTCGGAACAGACCGTCACGCAGGACGGTCGCCGGATCGAGGCCCGCGCCGGCCCGAACGGGCATTTTCACCTGACCGCCGACGTGAACGGGCAGCCCGTCCGCTTCATCGTCGATACCGGCGCGACGGGGATCGCCCTCACGCGCGAGGATGCCGCCCGGCTGGGGCTGGACCCCGACAGTCTTCGCTTCGACGGGCAGGCCATGACCGCGAATGGCGACGTGCCGACCGCGCGGGTGCGGCTGGACCGCTTCACCCTGGGCGGGATCGAGGATCGCGCCGTCCCCGCCACGGTCGTCGGCGGGGATCTGGGCGCGTCGCTGCTGGGGATGAGCTATCTCCGCCGCTTTGCCCGCGTCAGCTTCGAGGGCGAGAGGCTCATCCTCGAACGCTGATCACTTCGCGAAGGGGCGCACCATCTTCACGTCGGATGCGCCACCCTCGGCCATGCCGGTCAGTTCGGCATTGAAGGCGACGGTATGGGGCGCGTCGATATGGGTGCGGAACGCCGCCTCGTCGCGATATTCCTCGACGATGGTAATGCCGCGCCCGTCGGGGCCGTCACCCAGATAGATGTAGAACAAGAGGTTCCCCTCTTCGGCGCGGACATCCTGCGCCAGTTGCGCCAACCGATCCTCGACGGCCTGTTCCCGGCCCGCAAGGGGGGTGATGCGTGCGATCACGCCAATGGTCATGATGCGTCCTTTCCTGTCTGCGCCAGATGCGGCGCGGCAGCCCGGATAACGCCCCGGACCGCCCTGCGCCAGAGGCCGCGTTCAGGCGCCGATATCCAGCCGCACCGGAATGCCCTTGGCCGCGGGCGTGCCCGAGGCCAGATCGTGACGCGACAGCGGCGACAGCGGGTTCAGTTCGGGGAAATATCCCGCGATGCAGCCCCGCGGCAGATCATAGGGAAGAACGCGCAGCCCCTCGACCCGGCGGCGGATGTTGTCGTCCGCCGCACCGTCCAGCGCGATCCTCTGTTCGGGTTCCAGCCCTTCGGCCATCATGTCGTCGGGCGACATCATGATCAGCATCCGGTCGCCCTCGATCCCGCGCAGGCGGTCGCTGTAGCCATAGACGGTGGTGTTGAACTGGTCGTTCGACCGCAGCGTCATCAGGCGATAGACGCCCTCGCGTTCGCCCAGGCCCGTCTGGTCCAGCGCGACGGGGACGGTGAACTCGGCCTTGCCGCTGGCGGTGTGCCAGATGCGCTGCCCCGCATCGTTGCCGCGATAGAAGCCGCCCTCCCAGTGCATCCGCTCCTCGTAGTCGTAGAACTGCGCCGAGTAGATGCGGCTGATCGCCTTGCGGATCAGCGAATAATCGCGCCCCCAATCCTGCCAGGGCAGGTTCGGGTTCGGCTCCAGCACGGCATCGGCAAGGGCGGTGATGATCGCGGTCTCGGATCGCAGGGTGGGGTCGGCGGGCTTGCGCCTGCCGATCGAGGCGTGGATGTGGCTGAAGCTGTCTTCCATGCTGACATGCTGGTTAACGCCGTCGCGGATGTCCTCTTCCTGACGGACGAGGCAGGGCAGGATCCACGAGGACCGCCCCGGCAGCAGATGCGTGCGGTTCAGGCGCGTGGCGATGTGGACGGTCAGCTGCATCCGGCCCCATGCCTCGGCCACGCGGTCCTGGTCGGGCACGGCGCGGACAAGATTGCCGCCCAGCCCGATATAAGCCTGCGCCTCTCCGTCCAGAAGCGCGTTGAGGAAGGCGGTCGTGTTCCACCCCTCCTCCATCGGGGGTTCGATGCCGAATTCCTCGCGCAGGCGGTCGTTCGGGACCTGTTCGGGCTTTTCCGCGATGCCCACGGTGCGCTGGCCCTGCACGTTGGAATGGCCGCGGACGGGGCTGCATCCCGCGCCGGGGCGGCCGATATTGCCGCGCAGCAGCAGCAGGTTCACCAGCGTCCCGATCGCGTCCGAGCCGTGGACATGCTGCGTCAGCCCCATGCCATAGATGCCCATGACGGCCTTCGCCTCGGCATAGATGCGGCCCGCATCCTCCATCTGGGCGCGCGGGATGCCGGCGACACGTTCAAGATCGTCCCATTCCTGCGCCCGCACCCAGTCCATCCAGGGCTGAAGATCATGCGTATGCTCGGCCAGGAAGTCGTGGTCCAGAACGCCGCCCCGGCTGTCCTCCAGTTCCAGCACATGCTTGGCGATGCCGGTCAGCACGGCGATGTCACCGCCCGCGCGCACCTGAAGATAGCGGTCGGCGATCTCGGTCGCGCTGCCCATGGTCATCTGCCAGGGCCGCTGCGGGTTCGCGAATTCGATCAGGCCCTTTTCCTTCAGCGGGTTGATCGCGACGATGTGGCAGCCGCGTTCGGCCGCCTGCTGCAACGGGTGCAGGATGCGCGGACTGTTCGTGCCGGGGTTCTGCCCGACATAGAAGATCGCGTCGCAATGCTGGAAATCGTCCAGCGTGCAGGTGCCCACGGGCGACCCGATCACCTTCTTCAGCGCGACCGAGGTCGTCTCGTGGCACATGTTCGAACTGTCGGGCAGGTTGCAATGCCCCCAGGCCCGCGCGAACAGCGCCCAGAGGAAGGACGGCTCCAGCGCAGCCTTGCCCGAGGCGTAGAAGCAGGTGCGCCTGGGGTCCAGCTCGCGCATCTCGGCGGCGATGGCGGCGATGGCCTCGTCCCAGTCCACTTCCAGATAGCGGTCGGTCTCGGCGTCATAGCGCAGGGGACGGGTCAGACGGCCCGCCATCTCCAGGTCGTATTCGGACCATCCGTAAAGCTCGGTCACGGTATGGTCGCGGAAGAAATCGGGGGTGCAGCGGATGCTGGTCAGGTCCCATGCGGTCGCCTTGGCGCCGTTCTCGCAGAACTCGACCTTGTGGGGGTGGCGCGGCTTGCCCCAGGCGCAGGAGGTGCACATCGTGCCGCCCTGCTTGTTCTGGCGCAACAGGGTTTCGGCCATGCCGGGCACGGGACGGGCGGCGCGCGTCACCTGCGCGATGCCGCGGGGCGACCCCCAGCCGCCGACCGGACCGTCATATGAATGGGGCGTGGGACGTTCGCGGTCGGTCATGGCTTCCTCGTATGTCGGTGGCACGGACAGCGTAATCGTCGAACGTGTCCGCGCAAAGCGGGTTCCTCAGGCGGCGGGCATCCCGTGCCGCGCGGCGCGGCGGGCGCCCGACTGGGCGATCACCGCGCAGGCCAGCAATTGCGCCATGTGATAGACAAGTACAGGCAGAACCGTCGCACCCACGATCGCGGCGGGGAAAAGTGCCGTCGCAATGGGCAGACCCGAGGCCAGGCTTTTCGTCGAGCCGCAGAAGAACAGGACCGAGCGGTCGGCATCCGGCAGCCCGCACAGCCGGCCCAGGCCCGCGACCAGCGCGAAGACCAGCGCCAGCAGGATCAGCATGACCAGGATCAGCACGATCAGCGCGGTCGGCGGGATCTGCGCCCACAGCCCCGACACCGTGCCCGCCCCGAAGGCCGAGTAGACGATCAGCAGGATCGCGCCGCGGTCCACGACCAGCGTGGCGTTGCGGTGGCGCTGCACCGTCGCGCCCACCCAGGGGCGCAGCACCTGCCCCAACACGAAGGGCAGCAGGATCTGCGTGCCGATGCGCAGGATGGCCGAGGGGTCGATCCCCCCGTCGCCCACCTGCAGGAACAGCGCGACCAGCAGCGGCGTCAGCACGACCCCCACCAGGTTCGACAGCGACGCCGCGCAGATCGCGGCGGGCACGTTGCCCTGCGCGATCGACACGAACGCGATCGAGCTTTGGACCGTGGACGGCAGCAGCCCCAGGAACACCACGCCGGTCGCGACCTCGGGGCCCAGCAGCGGGCCGAAGATCGCGGCCACGGCCATCGCCAGCACCGGGATCAGCACATAGGTCGATGCGAAGGTCAGCCCCTGCAGCCGCCAGTTCAGCATCCCGGCCCGAACCGAGGCCGGGTCCAGCTTCGCGCCGTACAGGAAGAACAGCAGCGCCACCGCGAAATAGGTGAAGCGCCCCAGCCCCTCGGCCGCGATGCCGCGTGCGGGCAGGACCAGCCCCAGCAGGACCGCCCCCAGAAGCATCAGCATATAGGTGTCGATGCCGATCCGTTTCAGTCGTGCGAACATGCCCGCCTCCTTCTCAGATACCCGCCGCCATGCCGTCCTTGCGGCTGTCGGACCCACCTTCGAGGCCCCCCGCCACGGGGCGGATCGCCTGCGCGCCGCCGATGGGGCCCTTGACGCGGTTCACCCGGTGCCCCCGCGCGGCCAGATCGGCCAGCACGTCATCGGGGATCGTGGGCTCGACATCCAGCCGCCCTTCGGTGGCGAAGCTGCGCGGACGGTCGATGGCGTCCTGCAGGGACATCTCCTCGTCGATGACGCCCGACAGGAAGGCCGCGTGGCCCGCCGCCTGGTAATGCCCGCCCATGACGCCGAAGGGCATCATGCCGCGATCCGTGCGCAGCATGCCGGGGATGATCGTGTGCATGGGACGCTTGCCCGGCGCGATGGCGTTGGGATGCGCGGGGTCCATGCGGAAGGACGCGCCGCGGTTCTGGAACAGCACGCCCGTCGCCGGATCCAGCCGGGTCGAGCCGAACGGATGGAAGATGGAGTTGATGAAGGACACCGCGTTCCCCTGCCCGTCCACGACGCACAGATAGATGGTGTCGCGATGCTCGACCTCGTCCCACAGGGCGGGTTCGCCCGCGCGGGTCATGTCGATGCGGTCGCGCATGGCAGCGATGGCGCGGTCCGACAGAAGCGTTTCGACAAGCCCCTCGCAGGCACCCGCATCCGCGATCAGCGCGTCGCGGTGGTGATAGGCGATCTTGGTGGCCTCGGCCTGGACATGGATGCGGTCGGCAGGCGACAGCGAGGCCATGTCGAAGCCCTCGATGATCTTCAGGATCACCAGCGCCGCAAGCCCCTGCCCGTTCGGCGGGCATTCGAACACCTCGTGCCCGCGATAGGTGGCGCTGATCGGATCGGTCCAGAAGGCGGCATCCGCGCCATTGGCGAAGTCCTGCTCCGTGTGCAGGCCGCCAAGCGCGTTCAGATGCGCCACCATGCTGCGCGCCGTCTCGCCGCCATAGAAGGCTTCGGGGCCCTTCTGCGCGATCTCCTCCAGCCGGTCGGCCAGCAGGGGCTGGGCATGGCGGTCGCCCGCGACGGGGGCCTTGCCGTCCGGCAGGAAGACCCTGGCCGCATGCGGATCGGCGCCGATACGCCCGGCCTCGGCCGCCCAGTCAAAGGCCACGCGCGGCGTCACCGGATAACCCGCGCGCGCACATTCGATGGCGGGTGCGAACAAATCCGACAGCGGCAGGCTGCCCATGTCGGCATGCAGCCGGCACCAGGCCGAGACCGCGCCGGGAACCGTCACCCCATGGGCGCTGTCCAGCGGGATGTGATCGCCGACGCCCGCCTCGCGCAGCGCCTCGACCGTGGCGGCGGCGGGCGCCTGCCCCGATCCGTTCAGCGCGCGCACCTGCCCGTCGGCCCCCGCGACCAGCGCGAAGCAGTCGCCGCCGATGCCCGTCATCAGCGGATCGACCACCGCCTGCACCGCACTGGCTGCAATTGCGGCATCATAGGCATTTCCGCCCCTCGACAGGATCCGAAGACCCGCCGAAGTTGCAAGCGGGTGGGACGTGGCTATCATCGCACCGGAAGCGAAGCCCGCCGCCCGGCGCCCGTTGAAGAAATCGAACCCTGTCATGAACCTTCCCCGCCTGCCTGAATCGAATTTGCGTGATCTTGGTGAAAGGTATACAGGTCAAACGACACGGAATACAAATGGAACAGGCATGGCCAGCCCCTCATTCTCTGCCGATCAGATCCATGCCCAATTGATCCGCGACATCGTGGGCGGCAAGCTGCTTCCGGGGGCACCCCTGGCCGAGGTGCAGCTGGCCGGACGCTTCGGCGTGTCGCGCACGCCCATCCGGCAGGCGCTGCACAGGCTGGACGCGGAAGGCATGGTCGAACGCGGCCCGCGCCGCGCATACCTTGTGCGACGCATGAACCACGACGCCCTGCGCGACCTGTTCGAGAGTCTGGGAGAGATCGAGGCCCTGTGCGCGGGCCTGGCCGCCCGGCGCATGACACCGATGGAGCAGGCCGCACTGGGCATGATCGTGGATCAGGGCGACCGCCCCAATGCCGATTACGCCGAAACCAACCGCCGCTTCCACGAAGCCCTGCGCCTTGGCGCCAAGAACGCCGTCATGGCCGAGCTTGCCGCCGATCTGAACCGCCGGTCCCTGCCGTGGCGGGACGCGCAGTTCGACAAGGGACAGGACCGCATCGACAGTTCCCGCATGGAACACCGGCAGATCCTCGATGCCGTGATCGCCCATGACGCCGACCGCGCCAGCGCCGCGATGCGGGCGCATATGGCGACATCGCTTGGCGTGATCGAGAAGCTGATGAGCGAACGGACGCAGCCATGACCCCCGATCTGGACCGCGCGATCCGCGCAGCCAAGGCGGCGGGCGATCTTCTGCTGGACCACTGGCAGCAGCGCGAGACGCTGGTGATCGACCAGAAGCGACCAGGCGATTTCGTCTCGGCCGCGGATCGCGGGGCCGAGATGCTGCTGCGCGAGGCGCTGATCCGGTACGGCGACGGCTGGCTGGGCGAAGAGACCGAGGCCATCGACGCCCCCCGCCGCTGGATCGTCGATCCCTTGGACGGCACGACGAACTTCCTGCGCGGGATCGGGCAATGGGCCGTGTCGGTCGCGCTGGAACAGAATGGCCGCCGCGTGCTGGGCGTCGTCCACGACCCCCTGCGGTCCGAAACCTTCGCCGCCGCGCGCGGGATGGGGGCCACCCTGAACGGCCAGCCCCTGCGCCTGCCGCCCTGCCCGCCTGCGGGCGGCGCGCTGTGGGGGACGGGCCTGCCCTTCGGGGGGATGGCGCATATCGACGACCATGCCGACGATCTGCGCCGCATCCTGCCACGCAGCGCGGGCATCAGGCGCCTGGGCGCTGCGGCGCTGGACCTGTGCTATGTCGCGGCGGGCCGTCTGGACGGGTTCTGGGAACGCAGCCTTCGCCCCTGGGACATCGCCGCGGGGCTGGTCATCTGCGCCGAAGCCGGCATCCGGACCGAGGGTTGGACGCCCGAAGACCGCCCCGAGGAAAGCGGCAACGTCATCGCCGCCCGCCCCGAGCTGTTTCAGGATTTCGCCGGAACCATCCGCGCATAGAGATCGCCCGATCCCCCGTCGCGCGGCAGCGTCGCCAGCCAATCGCCGACCTGCCCCGCATCGCGCCAGTCGTCCCACAGGAAGACGCCCGTCTCGCCCCTGACGACGTTGAAGCGGTAATCGCCCAGCTGCGCCAGCCGCGCCATGACCCGCAGCGTCCTGTCGCGGAAGGCGGGAAGGTATTCGACCGACAGCATGGGGACCGGCTGGCTCAGGCCCGCAAGCACGTCCTCCTCGAAGCCCTCGACGTCGATCTTGACGAATTGCGGCAGCCCGTGCTGCGCGATCACCTGGTCCAGCGTCGTCACCTGCACCTGTTGGCGGCGGTCCCAGCGCACATGGTCGAAACCGGGCGCATCGGCCGCGTCCCGCGTGAAGCCCTGCGACAGCGACGACACCGTCGGATGCAGGCTGGAAACCGCCATGCTGGCGACGGCCTCGGCCGGGCCCAGCGCCTTGCGGATCAGCGTGACATCGCGCGGCAGGCTGCGGGCCAGGAAGCCCGCGAAGGGCTCTTGCGGTTCGACCGCGACGACGCGCGCGCCTGCGGCCCGCATGGCACGGCTGCGGCTGCCCACATGCGCGCCGACATCGATCACCAGATCGCCCCTGCGGATGATCCCGGCGTAATGCCTGCGCAACTGCCGGACCCTGACCGGGTTGTAGTAGATCGCGATCGACCGCATCAGTCCCAGCGCCGCGCGGAAATTCATGGCCGCTCCCTTTTCATGATACAGGCGCAGGCTGGACGGTTTCGCATCCGCCGTCCAGCGCGCAGCGACATTCGGCCGCGCCGGGACGTTCCTGCGGAACCGCCCGTGAAACCCGCACGTTCACATCCTTGCGACGGTTTCTCAGACGGACAGTGGTATCATGCGCATCTTCCCGACCCCCTACCCGCAATCGCAACCCGTTCCCGCGGCGACGGATCCGCTGGCCATGCGCAGCGCCGAACGCGTGGCGCGGATCGTGGGCGACCTGCGACTTGGGTTGCCGGTGGTCCTTGCGGGCGAGGAAGGCGCCGCGATGGTCGTGCCCGTGGAAACGCTGCGCCCCGAACGGCTGGAGGCCATGCGCGACGAGGGGATGGAGCTGATCCTGACCGCCCGCCGCGCCGAGGCGCTGCACCACCCCGTCGCAACCGATGTCGCCCGCATCCCCGTCGCCCGCGATGTCGGCCTTGAATGGCTGCAGGCCATGGCCGACCCGTCGCGCAGTATGGCCGGTCCGGCGGCGCTGCCGCGTGCCCCCCGCGCGGCGGCAGGCGCGCTGCACCGTGCGGCGATCCGGCTGGCCAAATCCGCTGAACTGGTTCCCGCCGCGCTGGTCGTTCCCGGCCCTGACGTGATGGCCACCGCCCTTCGCCACAACCTGTCGATCCTCTCCGCCGAAGAGGCGCTGCTGCATTCCGAACAGGCGCCGAACCCGCAGCCCGTTTCTGACGCGCGCGTGCCGATGGCGGCGGCTGCGGCGGGCCGGCTGCATGTCTTCCGCCCCGACGCGCATGGTCCCGAACACTATGCCATCCAGGTGGGCGAGCCCGATCCCGATCGGCCCGTCCTCGTGCGGCTGCATTCCGCCTGCTTCACCGGCGACGTTCTCGGCAGCCTGAAATGCGATTGCGGGCCCCAGCTGCAGGCCGCCATCGCCGCCATGAACGAGGCGGGCAGCGGCGTCCTTCTGTACCTGAACCAGGAGGGACGCGGCATCGGTCTGGCGAACAAGATGCGCGCCTATGGGATGCAGGATCAGGGCTTGGACACCGTCGAGGCCAATCACCGCCTGGGCTTCGAGGATGACGAGCGAGATTTCCGCATCGGCGCGGCGCTGCTTCGCCAGATGGGAATCTCGCAGGTGAAGCTGCTGACGAACAACCCCGCCAAGATCCGCCGCCTTGAAACCGAGGGCATCACCGTGGCGGATCGCGTTCCCCTGATGGTCGGTCGCGGCCCCGAAAACACCCGCTATCTGGACACCAAGGCGGCCAAGTCGGGGCATCTTCTTGCATGAAGGCTGACGCGCTTTGGCTGACGGACCGGAACCGGCCCGTCATCGCACCCGGCACGATCGGAGAAGGGTCGCTTGTCACCACCCTGTTCACCGGCATCAGCCGAGGCACCGAACGGCTGGTTTCCTCGGGCAACGTCCCGAAGGCTGAGTATGCCCGCATGCGCGCACCCTATCAGGAAGGGGAATTCCCGTTTCCCGTCAAATACGGATATTGCGCCGTGGGTCGCGCGACCGAAGGCGCACACGAAGGCCGCGAAGTCTTCGCGCTGTTCCCGCACCAGCGGCAATTCCGCCTGCCCGACCACGCGTTGACGCCCCTGCCAGAGGGCCTTCCAGCCCAGCGTGCCGTGCTGACGGCGAACATGGAAACCGCGCTGAACGTCCTGTGGGACAGCAATGCCGGTGCGGGCGACCGGATCGCCGTCATCGGGGCGGGGGTCGTGGGCCTGCTGATCGCCAGCCTTGCCGCGCGACTGCCGGGGGCCGAGGTGACGGTAATCGACCCTCTGGCCACCCGCGCGGACCTTGCGACGCTGCTGGGCTGCCGCTTCGCGACGCCGGAGGACGCGCCGGACGAACAGGACGTCGTGATCCATACCAGCGCGACCTCTGCCGGGTTGACGCAGGCCATCGCCATCGCCGGAACCGAGGCCCGGATCACCGAGGCAAGCTGGCACCCCGCGCCGGTGCAGATCCCGCTTGGCGGCGCGTTCCACAGCCGCAGGCTGCGCATCGTCAGCAGCCAGGTGGGGCGCATTCCCGACACACGCACCGCGCGATGGAACTATGCCCGCCGCATGCGCAAGGCGATGGATCTTCTGGCATCCGACGACCGGCTGGACGAACTCGTCTCGGGAGAGACCGCCTTCGCGGATCTTCCCGACCGCTGGAACGATATCCTCAACGATGCAGGCACGCTGTGCCACCGCATCCGCTACTGAACCGAACGATAAGGAGCACCCATGTTCGCCGTCGAAGTCCGTGACCATATCATGATCGCCCATTCGCTGCCCTCGCCCACCTTCGGGCCCGCACAGGGCATGCATGGTGCGACCTTCACCGTCGATGCGGCCTTCTTCACCGAGGCACTGGACGACGAGGGGCTGGTCGTGGACATGGGCCTTGCGACCGAAGCGCTGTCGAACACGCTTCTGCCGCTGAAATACAAGAACCTGGACGAGGTGCCCGAATTCAAGGGCAAGTTCACCACGACCGAGTTCCTGTGCCAGCACATCTTCGCCACGCTGGCCGATGTCGCGCGAACGGGCGGGCTGGGCGATCCGGCGCGGCTGAAGCGGCTGCGCATCACGCTGCACGAAAGCCACGTCGCCCGCGCCTGGTACGAGGGGGAGATCTGATGGCATTCTCGGCCGAATGGCTTGCGCTGAGGGAACCCGCCGATCGCGCCGCACGCGATCCGGGGCTGATCGCGCGGGCAGCGCTTGCGGCGGGGCCGGACCCCGTGGTCCTGGACCTGGGCTGCGGCACGGGTTCGACCCTGCGCGTCATGTCCCCTCACCTGCCCGGGAATGCGCGCTGGCGGCTGGTGGACAACGATCCCGCGCTGCTTGACCGCGCCCGAGCCGAGGCGCAGGGCCGCGCCGAGACGCATCGCATCGACCTGGGCGATCTGGATGCGCTGCCGCTTGACGGGGCGACGCTGGTGACCGCATCGGCGCTTCTGGACCTCATGCCCGCGGAATGGATCGCCGGTCTGGCCGCAAGGCTGGCCGAGGCGCAACTGCCCTTCTATGCCGCGCTGTCCTATGACGGGGTGATGCGCTGGCAGCCGCAGCTGCTGGGGGACGAGGCGATCACGCGGGCCTTCAACGACCACCAGCGCGGCGACAAGGGCCTTGGTGCGGCGCTTGGGCCCGACAGCGGCCCCCGCGCGGTCGAGATCATGCGCAAGGCGGGCTTCCGCGTTCATCACGCCGACAGCCCCTGGTCGCTGAACGGGGCCGAGGCGCCGTTGCACCGCGCCCTGCTGGAGGGCATCGCCGATGCCGCGTCGGAGACCGGCAATGCCGACGCGGCCGAATGGGGACGAAACCGCATCGGCATCGCGGAACGAAGCAGGTGCCATGTGGGTCATATGGATATACTCGCCCTGCCGCCCGGCACGGGCTGAACCGATCCAGAGGGAGGGGACGCCATGCAGAATGTCGAAGTCACACCACGGGTCTGGGACCGCATCCTTGCGGTCCGGGCGGGCCACGCCTGCGCCTGTTGCGGCGATTTCACCGAAGCCGAGCGTGCGGCGCTGATGCTCTATGGTCCGATCGCGCGGCGCGATCTGGGCCACATGACCATCGCACAGATCGGGCAGTCGCTGGACGGGCGCGTGGCGACCGCTTCGGGCGATGCGCGCGACGTGTCCGGCCCCGAGGGGCTGGCGCATTTGCACCGCCTGCGCGCGCTGGTGGATGGCGTGGTGATCGGCGTCGGCACCGCGCTGCATGACACCCCCCGCCTGACGGTGCGCCTGTGCAGCGGCCACGACCCCGCGCGCATCGTCATCGACCCGAACGGCAGGCTGCCCGACGATGCCCCCGTGCTGCGCGACACCGGGGCGCGGCGGGTCGTCGTCCAGTCCATCGACCGCCCCCGCGCGAAGGGCGTCGAGGTGCTGCAACTGCCCCGCATCGGCGGCAGGCTGGACCCGGCCTCGATCCTGCGCGGGCTGCGCCGGATGGACCTGGGATCGCTGCTGATCGAGGGGGGCGGCACGACCATCACCGGCTTCCTCGAGGCGGGGCTTCTGGACCGGCTGCAGGTCTCGGTCTCGCCGCTGATCATCGGGGACGGCCCACAGGGGCTGACGACGCGCATTCCGGTCCAGCGCCTGTCCGACGCGATCCGCCCGGAAACGCGGGTCTTCGCGATGGGCGGCGACATCGTCTTCGATTGCGGGCTTGGCGCCCTTGCCGCGCAGGCGGCGATCCCGCTGCACGATGTGCAGGACAGGACGGAACGAAAGGCGGCGCTGATCGCTTGACCCCTTGGGAAGCTGAAGGAACCACGGGGGAAAGATGCTGAACCAATGGGCGAACCGGCTGCGCCTCAAGGCCGATCCGACGATCTTCTTCTCGGCGGCGGGGCTCAGCGTCGTCTTCGTTCTGGCGCTGGTTCTGGCGCCGCAGACCATCGGGGACGCCTTCGCGGCGGGACGCGCGTGGATCGTCACCAACCTGGGCTGGTTCTTCATCCTCGGGGTCAATGTCTGGCTGGGCTTCCTGGTCTGGGCGGCGGTCTCGCGGCACGGGCATATCCGGCTGGGGCCCAGGAATTCCCGGCCCGAGTACAGCAACGTGTCGTGGTTCACGATGCTGTTCGCGGGCGGCATCGGGACGGTCCTGATGTTCTGGGGCGTGGCCGAGCCGATCAGCCACTTCCAGTCCCCGCCCCTTCCGGGCGTCGAGCCCTATACCGTCGAGGCCGCGCAGGACGCGATCTCGATCGCGCTCTATCACCTTGCGCTGCATACCTGGACGATCTTCGCGCTGCCGGGGCTGGCCTTCGCCTATTTCATCAACCGCTATGATCTGCCCGTCCGCGTCAGCTCGGTCTTCTATCCGCTGCTGCGCGAACGCATCCACGGCCCCATCGGCAAGGTCATCGATGTCGCCGCGATCCTCGGCACGCTGTTCGGGGTGGCAGTGTCGCTTGGCCTCGGGTCGTCGCAGGTGGCGGCGGGCCTGTCCGAGCTGTTCGGCTGGGAGAACGGCACTTTCCTGCGCGTGGCCATCCTGACGGTGCTGACGCTGGTCGCGACCGCATCCATCGTCGCGGGCCTCGACAGCGGGGTCCGCATGCTGTCGAACCTGAATATCGGCATGGCGGTCGGGCTGATGATCTTCGTGCTGCTGACCGGCGCGACGCTGTTCCTGCTGCGGGGGATGGTGGAAACGGTGGGCCTGTACCTGTCGAACCTGCCGCGGCTGGCCTTCTGGAACGACATGCTGCACGGAAACAGCATGCAGAACGGCGACTGGGGCTGGCAGGGCGACTGGACGGTGTTCTACTGGGCCTGGACGGTCACCTGGTCGCCCTTCATCGGGCTGTTCGTAGCGCGCATCTCTCGCGGGCGGACGGTGCGCGAGTTCGTGGCGGGCGTGCTGCTGGCGCCGTCGCTGTTCACCGTGATCTGGTTCGCGATCTTCGGCTGGCAGGCGCTGGCGATGGACGGGCTGGGCCTTCAGGCGCGCGAGGCGATGGGCGCGCAGGCCGGGACCATCAGCGCGGCGGTGTCGGAATCGATCCCGCTGGCGATGTTCGCCTTCTTCGAGCAGCTGCCCTTCGCGCACCTCATGCAGGGGCTGGCGGTGATCGTCGTCGCGATCTTCTTCGCCACCTCGTCGGATTCGGCATCGCTGGTCGTGGACATGCTGTGTTCGGGCAGCCAGAAGGCCGGCCCGGTGCATCAGCGCGTCTTCTGGGGCCTGGCCGAGGGGCTGATCGCCGCCATGCTGATCGTCCTTGCGGGCGAGGCCGGGCTGACCGCGCTGCAACAGGTCATCACGGTGGTCGGGCTGCCGATCTTCATCCTGGTCTTCATGATGATCCCCGCCCTGATCCGCGGCTTCGGCGCCGAGGATATCGACCACATCACCATCGGCCGCCGCCCCGAGCTGAGCGAGTTCGAGCCCGATCCCTAAGCAACCGTGCCCCCGTTGCCGCAATGCCGCAGCGGGGGCATCTGCTTCGCCCCTCGAAGGTTGATCTTGCAGGGTCGCGCCGCTATCAGCGGTTCCGAATGCATGGACCCGGTGAGATTCCGGGTGGCTCTTCCGGCCGCTGATCCGCCGGATAATCCTGAGAAAAGCCCTGATCCGATGCCGGAACGTCTTGCGAAGGACCATCCGACACAGGGCAGAGGACCGTTCAACATGACCCTGACCGAATACCGCAACCAGTGGTTCGGAAACATCAAGGGCGACCTGCTTTCGGGGCTGGTCGTCGCGCTGGCCCTGATCCCCGAGGCCATCGCATTCTCGATCATCGCGGGCGTTGACCCCAAGGTGGGGCTCTATGCCAGCTTCTCGATCGCGGTGATCATCGCCTTCACCGGCGGGCGTCCCGGCATGATCTCGGCCGCGACGGCGGCGACGGCGGTGCTGATGGTGACGCTGGTGCGCGATCACGGGCTGCAGTACCTGCTGGCCGCGACCGTGCTGGCGGGCCTGATCCAGATCGCCATGGGCCTGCTGAGGCTGGGCCGCTTCATGCGCTACGTCTCGAAATCGGTGATGACCGGCTTCGTGAACGCGCTGGCGATCCTGATCTTCATGGCGCAGCTGCCGGAACTGGACTTCTCGCGCGATGGCGTGGGCGTGCTGGCCTATGCGCTGGTCGCGGCGGGGCTTGCGATCATCTACCTGTTCCCGCGCATCACGAAATCCGTACCCTCGCCCTTGGTCACCATCATCGTGCTGACGGTACTGGCAACGCTGATGGGCTGGGACGTGCGCACGGTGGGCGACCTGGGCGAGCTGCCCGACAGCCTGCCCGTCTTCCTGATCCCGCAGATCCCGCTGACGCTGGAGACGCTGCTGATCGTCCTGCCCTACTCGGCGGCAATCGCCGTGGTGGGGCTTCTGGAAAGCCTGATGACCCAGAACATCGTGGACGAGCTGACCGACACGCGGTCGGACCGCAACCAGGAGTGCATCGGCCAGGGCATCGCCAACACCGCGACCGGCTTCATCGGCGGGATGGCGGGCTGCGCCATGATCGGCCAGTCGGTCATCAACGTGAAATCCGGCGGGCGGGGCCGCCTGTCGGCCTTCACGGCGGGCACCGTCCTGCTGATCCTGTGCGTGGGCCTGGGCGACCTGGTGGGCCGCATCCCGATGCCCGCGCTGGTCGCGATCATGATCATGGTGTCCATCGGCACGTTCAGCTGGTCCTCGATCGCGCAGCTGCGCACGCATCCGCGGTCGTCCTCGATCGTGATGCTGGCGACGGTCGCGACAGTCGTCTGGACGCACAACCTGGCCATCGGCGTGCTGGCGGGCGTGCTGCTGTCGGGGATCTTCTTCGCCGGCAAGATCGCGCAGCTGTTCCGCGTGTCCTCGACCCTGTCGGCGGACGGGCGTCACCGCACCTACGTGGTCGAAGGGCAGATGTTCTACGGCTCGGCCGAGGATTTCGCCGCGGCTTTCGACTTCCGTGAAGCGCCGGAACATGTGACGATCGACGTCAGCCGGGCGCATATCTGGGACATCAGTTCGGTCCAGGCGCTGGACATGGTGGTGCTGAAGTTCCGCCGCGAAGGGGCCGAGGTCCAGATCACCGGCATGAACGAGGCGTCGGAAACGCTGGTCGACAAGCTGGCCGTGCATGACAAGCCCGGCGCGCTGGACAAGCTGACCGCGCATTGAGGGGAGGAGAACCGATGAACCGCATTCTGGCCCTTGTCGACGGCTCGGCCTATTCCGAGAGCGTCTGCCATCACAGCGCATGGATCGCGGGGCGCCTGGCGACGGGCGTCGACCTGATGCATGTCCTCGGGCGCCGCGAGGGCGCCGAGGCAAGCGACCTGTCCGGATCGCTGCGGCTGGGCGCGCGCTCGGCCCTTCTGGCCGAACTGGCCGAGGCCGATGCCACCCGCGCCCGCATCGCCCAGGCCCGCGGTCGCGCGATCCTGGAGGACGCCGAAGGTATCCTGCGCGCGGACAATGTCGGCCCCGTCGCGACCCAGCTTCGCAAGGGCGACCTGGTCGAGGCCGTGACCGAGCTGGAACCCGACCTGCGCGCCATCGTGATCGGCAAGCGCGGCGAAGGCGCGGATTTCGCGACCGGTCACCTGGGATCGAACCTGGAGCGCGTCGTGCGCGCCACGCGCATCCCCGTCTTCGTCGCCTCGCGCGCCTTCAACCCGATCGAGCGCGTGCTCGTGGCCTTCGACGGCAGCGCCAGCGCGCGGACGGCGATTCGCCGCATGGCCGACAGCCCGGTCTTCGCGGGGCTGGCCGTCACGCTGCTGCATGTGGGCGAGGATAAGCCCGCCATGCGCGACAAGCTGGACGAGGCCGCGATGACCCTTGCCGGTGCCGGGCTGCGCCCCGACATCCGCATCAATGCGGGCGAACCCGACGAGGTGATCGACAGGGTCGTGACCGAAGACGGCTTCGATCTGCTGGTCATGGGCGCCTATGGCCACAGCCGAATCCGCAGCCTGATCATCGGGTCCACGACCACCGCGATGGTCCGTGCCGTGCGCATTCCGGTACTGCTTTACCGCTGATCGAGACGGCGCGGATTTTCTGTCTTGCACATGGGGGCGTCCGGGTTTAGCCGGACGCCCTTCCGCGTTCCGAAGGGGCGTGGATTCTGCGACATCTTGTCGGTCAAGCCCCAAAATCAGCTACTAGATATATTGACCTGAGACCGGATAAACGCCTAGATGATGTGGTCATGGCGCCCGTGATTCACGCTAAGGGCGAAACGGAAGACCGGGCCTGAAACCCGGCATTTTTCCTGCCATCGGCGGCCCCGCGCGGATCGTTTCCGCGACGCGGCAGGCCCGGCAGCCGGCCATGACACGACATGAACGACACCGGGCGCGGGTCCGGCGACCTGTTGGCTGTTTCCGTGGGGAACGGTCCGGCTTGCGACCCCGACCAGACAAAAGGAACGCGACGGCCATGACGATCACGGTCTATTCGAAACCTGCCTGCGTGCAGTGCACCGCGACCACCCGTGCGCTGGACGCGCGCGGCATCAATTACGACGTCATCGACCTGACCCAGGACGACGCCGCGATGGAACGCGTAACCGCGCTCGGCTATCGCCAGGCGCCGGTGGTCATCGCGAATGACGACCTGCACTGGGCAGGCTTCCGTCCCGACATGATCGGTCAGCTGGCCTGAGGACGATGTCCGGGCTGGTCTTCTTCTCCTCGGGATCGGGAAACACGGCGCGGTTCGTGGCCAGCCTCGGGCTGCCCGGCCAGCGCATCCCGATCCGGCAGGACGATCCGATGCCCAGCCCCGACGCGCCCTATGTGCTGATCTGTCCGACCTATGCCGACGGCACGGGCGCGGGCGCGGTCCCCAAGCAGGTGATCCGCTTTCTGAACGACCCCGCCCGGCGGGCGCTCATCCGGGGCGTCATCGGGGCGGGCAACCGCAATTTCGGGCCCACCTTCGGGCTGGCGGCCCGGATCATCGCCGAAAAATGCAAGATCCCCGTGCTCGACCGGTTCGAGCTTGCGGGAACCGAAACAGACACCGCCCGCATCCGCGACGGGCTCGAACAATTCTGGGGAATGCCATGCTTGACGCCGTGAGGCCCGATCTCGATTACCACGCGCTGAACGCGATGCTGAACCTGTACGACGATCAGGGCAAGATCCGCTTCGACGCGGACCGCATGGCCGCGCGGCAGTATTTCCTGCAGCACGTGAACCAGAACACCGTCTTCTTCCATTCGCTGGACGAGAAGCTCGATTACCTCGTGGACGAGGGGTATTACGAGAAGCAGGTGCTGGACGCCTATCCGCGCGAGTTCCTGCACGAGATCTGGGGTGCGGCCTACAAGGCCAAGTTCCGCTTCCCGACCTTCCTGGGCGCGTTCAAGTACTACACCAGCTACACGCTGAAGACGCGCGACGGGAAACGCTATCTCGAACGCTACGAGGATCGCGTGGTCATGGTCGCGCTGACGCTGGCGCGCGGCGACCAGGCGCAGGCCATGCATTTCATGCACGAGATCCTGTCGGGCCGCTTCCAGCCCGCGACGCCCACCTTCCTGAACGCCGGCAAGCAGTCGCGCGGCGAACTGATCAGCTGCTTCCTGCTGCGGGTCGAGGACAACATGGAATCGATCGGCCGGGCCATCAATTCCTCGCTGCAGCTGTCCAAGCGCGGCGGCGGCGTGGCCCTGATGCTGACGAACATCCGCGAATCCGGCGCCCCCATCAAGGGGATCGAGAACCAGTCCTCGGGCGTCATTCCGATCATGAAGCTGCTGGAAGACAGCTTCAGCTATGCCAACCAGCTGGGCGCACGCCAGGGCGCGGGCGCGGTCTATTTGAACGCGCACCACCCCGACATCCTGCGTTTCCTGGATACCAAGCGCGAGAACGCGGACGAGAAGATCCGCATCAAGACGCTGTCGCTCGGCGTCGTGATCCCGGACGTGACCTTCGAGCTGGCCAAGCGGAACGAGGACATGTACCTCTTCTCGCCCCATGACGTCGAAAAGGTCTACGGCAAGGCGTTCTCGGAAATCTCGGTCACCGAGAAATACGCCGAGATGGTCGCCGACAAGCGCATCCGCAAGAGGAAGATCAACGCGCGCGCCTTCTTCCAGACCCTGGCCGAGATCCAGTTCGAAAGCGGCTATCCCTACATCATGTTCGAGGACACGGTGAACCGCGCGAACCCGATCGCGGGCCGCATCGCCATGTCGAACCTGTGCTCGGAAATCCTGCAGGTGAACCAGGCGTCGGAATTCGACGAGGATCTGGGCTACAAGCAGATGGGCACGGACATCTCGTGCAATCTCGGCTCGCTCAACATCGCCAAGACGATGGACGGCCCGGATTTCGGCGCGACCGTGGAAACCGCGATCCGCGCGCTGACCGCCGTCAGCGAGATGTCGTCGATCAACTCGGTCCCCTCGATCCGCAAGGGCAATGACGAGGCCCATGCCGTGGGCCTGGGCCAGATGAACCTGCACGGATACCTGGCGCGCGAGCACATCCATTACGGCAGCCCCGAGGGGATCGAGTTCACCTCGGTCTATTTCGCCGCGGTGGCCTTCCACGCGATCCGCGCGTCGAACCTGCTGGCGCGCGAGAAAGGCACGACCTTCAAGGATTTCGACACGTCGGATTACGCGAATGGCAGCTTCTTCGACCGCTATGTCACGAAGGACTGGCTGCCCACCCTGCCCGAGGTCGAACGCCTGTTCGCCGATGTCACCCTGCCGACGCGGGCGGATTGGGAACAGCTGAAGGCCGACGTGATGGCGCATGGTCTCTATAACCGGAACCTGCAGGCGGTCCCGCCGACCGGTTCGATCAGCTACATCAACAACTCGACCAGCTCGATCCACCCGATCGTCTCGAAGATCGAGATCCGCAAGGAAGGCAAGATCGGCCGCGTCTATTATCCGGCCCCGTTCATGTCGAACGAGAACCTGGAATATTACCGCGACGCCTACGAGATCGGCCCCGACGCGATCATCGACACCTATGCCGCCGCGACCGAGCACGTGGACCAGGGCCTGTCCCTGACGCTGTTCTTCCCGGCCGAGGCGACGACCCGCGACATCAACCGCTCGCAGATCTACGCGTGGAAGAAGGGCATCAAGACCATCTACTACGTCCGCCTGCGCCAGACCGCGCTGGAAGGCACCGAGGTGCAGGGCTGCGTGTCCTGCACGCTGTAAGTCACCGACACGATACCGGCCGGGGGCACGTCCCCCGGTTCCCGCAAATTCAGAAGGATGGGTCCGCATGAAGGATCACGTGATGGGCGCCCCCGCGCGCGCGATCAACTGGAACCGACTGCAGGATGAAAAGGACCTCGAGGTCTGGAACCGCCTGACGGTCAATTTCTGGCTGCCCGAGAAGGTGCCGCTGTCGAACGACGTCCAGTCCTGGGCCACCCTGCGCCCCGAGGAACGCGAGCTGACGATCCGGGTCTTCACCGGCCTGACGCTGCTGGACACGATCCAGAACACCGTCGGCGCGCCCGTGCTGATGAAGGACGCCGTGACCCCGCACGAAGAGGCCGTGCTGTCCAACATCGCCTTCATGGAGGCCGTGCACGCGCGCAGCTACAGCTCGATCTTCTCGACGCTGTGTTCCACCCGCGAGGTCGACGAGGCCTTCCGCTGGTCCGAGGAGAACCAGCACCTTCAGCAGAAGGCGCGGCTGATCCTGGACGAATACGAGGTCGGCTCGGACCCGCTCAAGCGCAAGATCGCCAGCGTGTTCCTGGAAAGCTTCCTGTTCTATTCGGGCTTCTACCTGCCGATGCACTGGTCCAGCCGGGCCAAGCTGACGAACACCGCCGACCTGATCCGCCTGATCATCCGCGACGAGGCCGTGCACGGATATTACATCGGCTACAAGTTCCAGCGCGCGATGGAGAAGCTGGACGAGGCCAAGCGCAACGAGATGAAGGATTTCGCCTTCGCGCTGATGTTCGACCTGTACGAGATCGAGGCCCATTACGCCGAGGAGCTGTATGACGGGATCGGCCTGACCGAAGAGGTCAAGGCCTTCCTGCACTACAACGCCAACAAGGCGCTGCAGAACCTGGGCTTCGAGGCCCTGTTCCCGCCCGCGGCCTGCGAGGTCAACCCGGCCATCCTGTCGGCCCTTTCGACCGACAGCGAGAACCACGACTTCTTCTCGGGTTCGGGGTCGTCCTATGTCATCGGCAAGGCCGTCGCGACCGAGGACGAGGACTGGGACTTCTGATCCCCTAGCCCGCCGCCTGCATCGCCTCGATCAGCCGATCGGCGGACAGGTCGGCGGGATTGGCCTTCATGGACGACGACGACGCCGCAGCGACCGCTGCGGCGTTTCGCATATCCGCGTCCACGCCAAGCGCCGACAGGGACGGCAACCCGCATTCCGCCGACCACTCGGCCAGCATCCCCGCCGCGCGGTCCAGCCCCGCATCCGGCTGCCCGAAGGCCGCGCCGATCCAGGCCCCGACCCGGTCCAGCCGTTCGGCCGCACGACCCGTGACCGCAGCCCGGTTCACGCGCAGCACATGCGGCAGCAGCACGCCGCAGATCGCGCCATGCGCGGCCCCCGACAGCCCGCCAAGCGGACCGGCCAGCCCGTGCACCGCCCCCAGCCCCGAATTCGCCAGCGCAAGGCCGCCCGCAAGGCTGGTCCAGGCCATCTCGTCGCGGGCAGCGGGGTCCTCGGCCCGCATCAGGCGGATCAGCGCGGCCAGCCCGCGCGGGATCGCATCGGCGCAGATCGCATCCGTCATCGGGTTCGCGCGGGTCGAGACATAGGGCTCGATCACCTGCGTGATCGCGTCCAGCCCCGAGGCCAGCGTGATCCCGCGCGGGCAGCCATCCGTCAGCGCGGGGTCCACGATGGCAAGGCGCGGCAGCATGCGCGGATCGCGCAGGCTGACCTTGCGGCGGCGTTCGGGCACGCCGATGACGGCGTTGCGCGTCACCTCGGCCCCGGTGCCCGCGGTGGTCGGAATGGCGATGAAGGGCAACGGCGCCACGTCCAGCGGCAGCCCCTGGCCCACGACCTCCAGGTGGTCCATCACGGGGCGCGTCGCGGGCAGCAGCGCCGCCAGCGCCTTGCCCGCATCGATCACCGCGCCACCGCCGATGGCGACGACCGCATCCGCGCCGCCCATGCGGGCAAGCGCGTCCTCCAGCATCGGCAGGTCGGGTTCGCGGGCGACGGTGAGGCGCGTCACCTCGCAGCCCTGCCCCGTCAGCTCGTCGGCCAGAAAATCGGCGCGCCCCGCATTCGCCCCGTGACACAGGACGATCCGGCGACCGTATGCGGCAGCGCGCGCGGCGGCGCTGGCGGCCTGACCGCGTCCAAATGCGATCTCGGTCGCGGTGGCGAATGCGAAGCCGCCGATCATGCCGCCTGCACCCGGTCCGGGGCCGCGATGGCGGCGATCGTCGTCAGGGTGCCGTGAACCGCATGCGCGGCCTCGCGGCCCTTCTTGACGAAATGATCGCGATAGAAGCCGGTCAGCAGCTCGGTCTCCTGATAATTATGCGGCGTCAGCGAGACCGAGAAACAGGGCACGCCCGTCTCCATCCCGGCCTGCATCAGGCCCGACACCACGGCCTGCGCCACGAAATCGTGGCGATAGATGCCGCCATCGACGACCAGCGCGGCGGCGACCACCGCGTCATAGCGGCCGGTCCGCGCCAGCTTCTGCGCCAGCAGCGGCATCTCGAACGCGCCGGGGGCGTCGAAGGCATCGACGGTTGCGCCGGGCATCAGCGATGCGGCCTCGGACAGGAAGCCGTCATGGGCCTGGTCCACGACATCGGCGTGCCAGCGGGCCCTGATGAAGGCGATACGGGGATTGGATTTCGTCATCTTGCGGAACCTTTGCGCAAATTTGCTTCAGGTCCCAGAGCAATCACCACGCACCACGCCGGGGGGGGCATGGCACGCGATTCTCTTTCATCCGGACTGTGACCGTCGGCCCCGGAGTTTCACCGGATCTGCTGACCCCTTCGATGCGAAGGGCGCTCGCGGGCTGTGACCGCCGGTGGGGAATTCCGCCCCGCCCTGAGAACACCCGGAAGATAGCCGGATGTTCCCCGCGCGCAAGCCCGTTAAAGGCGCTCGATATCGCCCTCGGCGCGCTTGGCGTGGAAATCGGCCACGAAGGCGTCCAGCTGGCCCTCGGCGATGGCCCCGCGCAGGCCCGCCATCAGTTCCTGGTAATAATGCAGGTTGTGCCAGGTCAGCAGCATCCCCGAGATCATTTCCTGCGAGCGGAAGACATGGTGCAGATAGGCGCGGCTGTAGCCAGTGCAGGCCGGGCAGCTGCAATTCTCGTCCAGGGGGCGCGGATCGTCGGCATGGCGCGCGTTCTTGATGTTGACCTGCCCGCGATGGGTCCAGGCCTGGCCGGTGCGCCCCGACCGCGACGGCAGCACGCAATCCATCATGTCGATCCCGCGCTGGACGGCCCCCACGATGTCGTCGGGCTTGCCCACCCCCATCAGATAGCGCGGCTTGTCCTCGGGCAGGAAACCGGGGGCGTAATCCAGCACGCCGAACATCGCCTCCTGCCCCTCGCCCACGGCAAGACCGCCGACCGCGTATCCGTCGAAGCCGATCTGCTGCAGCGCCTGGGCCGATTCCTCGCGCAGGTCGCGGGTGACGCCGCCCTGCATGATGCCGAACAGCGCATGGCCCGGACGGTCGCCGAAGGCATCGCGCGACCGCTGCGCCCACCGCATCGACAGGCGCATGGATTTCGCGACCTCTTCCTCGGTCGCGGGCAGCGCGGGGCATTCGTCGAAGGCCATGACGATGTCGCTGCCCAGCATCCGCTGGATCTCCATGCTGCGTTCGGGGGTCAGGTGGTGCTTGCTGCCGTCGACATGGCTGGCAAAGGTCACCCCCTCCTCGGTCAGCTTGCGCAGGCCCGCAAGGCTCATGACCTGGAAGCCGCCGCTGTCGGTCAGGATGGGGCGGTCCCAGTTCATGAACCGGTGCAGCCCGCCCAGCCGCTCGACCCGTTCGGCGCCCGGGCGCAGCATCAGGTGATAGGTGTTGCCCAGCAGGATGTCGGCCCCCGTCTGGCGCACGCTTTCGGGCAGCATCGCCTTGACGGTCGCCGCGGTGCCCACCGGCATGAAGGCCGGCGTGCGGATCTGGCCGCGCGGCGTGTCGATCACGCCCGTGCGTGCCCGACCGTCGGTCGCGTTGAGGGAAAATGAGAAGCGCTTGCTCATGGCCGAGAAATACCTGTCGCTGGAACCGGGGACACTTAGCGTTTCGGTCGGGACCATGCAATCGTTCTGCCGCCCGCTCTGGACCGGGGATGCATGCTGACCTATATGATGCGGCGGAATTGAAGGATGATCCGATGACCGAACCCATGATGGAAGGCGAGCCGCTGATCGCCCCCTCGTCGACCGATCACGACCTCTACGAGCCCATCGTCGAGGCGTGCAAGACCGTCTACGACCCCGAGATCCCGGTCAACATCTACGATCTGGGCCTGATCTACACCATCGAGGTGAACGACGCATCCGAGGTGCGCGTGATCATGACCCTGACCGCCCCCGGCTGCCCCGTCGCCGGAGAGATGCCCGGCTGGGTCGCCGATGCGGTCGAGGCCGTCCCCGGCGTCAAGCAGGTCGATGTCGAGATGACCTTCCAGCCGCAATGGGGCATGGACATGATGTCCGACGAGGCCCGGCTGGAACTGGGCTTCATGTGATCGCCCGGGGTCGACCTTGAAGGCCCGCCCCCCGAATGACTATCTTTCGGTTTGAAAGATGAGGTTTCCGCCATGTTCGCCATTCCCGGCCAAGCCCCCGTCAGCATCACCGAGGCTGCCGCGGTCCATATCAAGTCGCTGATGTCCAAAAAGGACTCGTTCGGGCTGCGCATCGGTCTGAAGAAGGGCGGCTGCGCGGGCATGGAATACACCATGGAGATGGCCGACGAGGCCGCCCCCTCCGAGGAGGTCGTCGAGAAGGACGGCGCGCGCGTGCTGATCGCGCCCATGGCGCAGATGTACCTGTTCGGAACCGAGATCGACTACGAGACCGGCCTGCTGGAAAGCGGCTTCAAGTTCCGCAATCCGAACGTGGCCGATGCCTGCGGCTGCGGCGAATCCGTCAGCTTCTCGATCCCCGGAACCCGCGCCGAGGGCTGACCCCTTGGGCTGTTGCGCAGGGGCGGGCCTTTGGCCTATCCCTTGGGCGCAACATTGGGGGATATCATGGCACCACGCAAACTTGCCGCCGGAAACTGGAAGATGAACGGCGATCTGGCCGCGCTGTCGCAGATCGACGCCATCGTCGCGGGCCGCGAAACCGGCTGCGACGTGCTGATCTGCCCGCCCGCGGTGCTGCTGCATCCGATGGTCGCGCGCATCGGCGGAGGCGATGTTCTGGTGGGCGGTCAGGACTGCCACCACGCAGGCTCGGGCGCCCATACCGGCGACATCGCGGCGGCACAGCTGGCCGATGCCGGTGCAAGCCACGTCATCCTCGGCCATTCCGAACGCCGCGCCGATCATGGCGAGACCGACGCCGATGTCGCCGCCAAGGCCCGCGCCGCCCATGATGCGGGCCTCATCGCCATCATCTGCGTCGGAGAGACCGAGGCCGAGCGCGACGCCGGCACCACGCTGGACGTGATCGCGGCGCAGCTGAAGGGCTCGATCCCCGATTGCGCGACATCCGCGAACACCGTCATCGCCTACGAGCCCGTCTGGGCGATCGGCACCGGCCGCACCCCCGACAACGCCCAGATCGCCGAGGTTCACGCCATGATGCGCGATGCCCTGTCGGCGACCCTGCCCGATGTCAGCCTGCTCTATGGCGGCAGCGTCAAGGCCGCCAACGCGACCGAGATCTTCGCCATCGACAACGTGGACGGCGCGCTGGTGGGCGGCGCCAGCCTCAAGGCTGCCGATTTCCTGCCCATCGTCTCGGCGCTGGCGGCGTCCTGAACCTTCGGCGGCGCGCAATTTCCCTGTTGCGCGCCCCTGTCACGACAGGTAATCAGACCCCAGCACGCACCCGTAGCTCAGCTGGATAGAGCGCTGCCCTCCGAAGGCAGAGGCCAGAGGTTCGAATCCTCTCGGGTGCGCCATCTCCTATGACATTTCTGCACCCGGTACGGGATATGCCACGCGATCGACGCTCTCCGTCGTCGCTGTGATGAAGTCCAGCGTCGCCGAGGATGGCGCCCTACTGGCGGGAAGCAGAAAGTTCGTCGTGTAGCGGACTGCGGGCTCGAAGGGGCGCATGACGATCCCCTCGCCCATCTGGTGGATCAGCGGAAACGGGTTCAGGATCGCCGCACCCAGACCTGCGCGCACGAACTCCATCGCCGAGACATTCGTCGAAGCCTCGATCACGTTCTTCGGCTTAGCGCCCTCCTTGTCGAAGGCGCGATCAAGGACGACCCGGCTGCTGTGGCGCCGGGCCAGCGCGATAAAGTCGGCGCCGTCCAGATCTTGCGGACGAATCACGCTTTGCGAGGCGAGCGAATGCTGCGCGGGAAGGATGCAGACTGCCTGGGTATCCAGCAGCGGCTCGGTCCTGATGCCTTCATGCGTCACCATCGTATCGGTCAGCCCAATGTCGAAACGGCATTCGGCAATGCCGGTCAGAAGCGCGTCGCTGGCCAGCACCTCGAAGGCGATCTGCAGGTCGGGATTACGCTTCTTGAAGCTGGCGATCCGTGCCGCAAGAAAGCGATGCGCGATCGTCGGAGGCGCAGCGATGGACAGCGTGCCGGAATGGCTGCGCGGCGGCTGCGCCTGGTGGTTCGCGATGCGTGCAAGCGTGTCGAATACAGGCGCCAGCTGCTCGTTTATGGACAGGGCCTCGACGGTGGGGACCAGTCGCCCGCCCGAGCGCATGAACAGCTGCATGCCAAGACGATCCTCGAGCTGGGACAGACGCCTGCTGGCCGCCGACTGAGAGATGCCGAGAACACGCGCGGCACTGATGGCCGTTCCTTCGGAAACCAGCGCCTGCAGCACCTCCAGTTCGCGCAACGTGATGCCGGAACGGCGATCCCTTGCCTCGGCGGCCTTGTCGTCTTCGGTCATCAAGTATTCCAAATTTGCATACAGATTCTTTGTTGACTTCTGAATAACGCATAATAGCGTGATCCCCAAGCTGCATCGCACCACCGGGGGCCAACCCCGGCGACGAAGAACAAGCCCATACAACAGGAAGGAAATGACGGTGAAAACACTGACCCTGCCGCTTGCGGCCGGTTGCCTTGTCGCATCCCTTGTCCAAGCTCACGCACAGGAACTGTCCATCGGCCTGAAATCCGAAGCGACCTCCATGGACCCGCACTTCCACCAGCTGTCGACCAACATCCAGGTCGGCAAGAACATCTTCGAGGCACTGACCACCCAGGATGCCGTGCAGAAGGTGACGCCCGGGCTGGCCGAAAGCTGGGAAGCAGTGGATGACACCACCTGGCGCTTCAAGCTGCGCAAGGGCGTCAAGTTCCACGACGGCAGCGACTTTACCGCGCGAGACGTGATCTACAGCTTCTGCCGCGTTCCGCTGGTCCAGAACTCGCCCTCGGCCTACACGATCTTCACCGGCGGCATCGCCGAGATGACGGCCGAAGACGATCACACGCTGATCATCAAGACCAAGGATACCAACCCCCTTTGGCCGACCGAGCTGTGGAGCCTTGCCATCATCTCGGCCAATGCGCTTGGCGCCGAGGACGAGGTCGTCTTCGCACCCGACGGCGAATGCACCGGCATGGGCGAAGTGCCCCAGGCCCCGGCCTTCAACTCGCCCGACATCGCGGTGGGCACCGGCCCCTACAAGCTTGAAAGCTATACCCGCGGATCGGAACTGACCGTCACCCGTTTCGACGACTACTGGGGCGGCACACCCGAATGGGAGCGCGTCGTAATGCGCCCGATCACCAGCGACGGCCCGCGGGTCGCGGCGCTGCTGGCAGGCGATGTCGATCTGATCGAAAGCCCCCCGATCCAAGATCTTCCGCGCATCGAGGAGGCCGGCTTCAGCGTGGTAGACGCCCTGTCGAACCGCATCATCTACCTGCACATGCAGCAGCCAGACGACGCGCCTGGCATCGGTGGAACCGATGGCAAGAACCCACTGCAGGACGCCCGCGTCCGCGAGGCGATTTCACTGTCGATCAACCGCGAGGCCATCGCCGAACGCATCATGGGCGGTTATGCTCAGCCCGCGGGCGAGCTGCTGCCGCCGCCGATGTTCGGTACCTCGGGCCGCGAGGTCGATCCCTATGACCCCGAACGCGCCAAGGAACTGCTGGCAGAGGCAGGTTATCCGGACGGGTTCACCCTGAACCTGGGCACACCCAACGACCGCTATATCAACGACGAACAGATCGCCCAGGCAGTCGCGCAGATGATGGCGCGCATCGGCATCCAGACGACGGTGGACGCGACGACCGCCAGCCAGTTCTTCAGCCGCCGCAACGCGCTGGAATTCCCGATCTACATGGCGGGCTGGGGCGCATCCTCGGGCGACATGTCCTCGCCCCTGAAATCGCTGGTCGCAACCTATGACGAGACGACGGGCACCGGCACCACCAATGCGGGTCGCTACAGCAACCCCGAAATGGACGCCCTGCTGGCCGAGGCCATGTCCACCATCGACGACGCCAAGCGCGACGAGATGCTGCAACAGGCCGAGACGATGGTTCTGGACGATTACGGGATCATCCCGCTGCATTACGAGCAGACGGTCTGGGCGATGAAATCCGACCTGTCCTACGAACCCCGGGTCGACCAGTACACCATGGCCCGCGAAGTGAAGAAGGCCGAGTGATCGACCCTTCCGGCGCCCCGCTACGGGGCGTCGGATCCCGTCACCGGACCCCGAAGGACCCCCGACATGCTCGTCTATCTTGTCCGCCGCCTGGGACAGAGCCTGCTTGCCATCGTGGCGATGGCAGTTCTGGTCTTTGCCGGCGTATATGCCATCGGCAACCCCGTCGATGTCCTCATCAACCCCGAAGCCACCCAGGCCGAGATCGCGGCGACCATGCAGCGGCTGGGCCTCGACCGCCCGCTCTATGAGCAGTTCGGGATCTTCGTTATGAACGCCCTGCAGGGCGATCTGGGAACCTCGTTCGTCTATGGCCGCCCGGCGCTGGACATCATCATGGAACGACTGCCCGCGACGATGGAGCTGGCGCTGGTCGCGCTGTTCCTGTCGGTCGCCATCGGCATCCCGCTTGGCGTCTGGGCCGGGCTTCGCCCCGACAGCGTCGCCGGACGCACCATCATGGGCGGATCGATCCTTGGCTTCTCGTTGCCGAACTTCTGGCAGGGGATGCTGCTGATCCTGGTCTTCGCGGTCCTTCTGGGCTGGCTGCCCGCAGGCGGACGCGGCGAAACGACCGAGTTCCTGGGCCTTCAGGTCAGCTTCCTGACCTGGGACGGGCTGACCCATCTGATCTTGCCCGCGATCAATCTCGCGCTGTTCAAGATGTCGCTCATCATCCGACTGGCCCGCGCCAACACGCGAGAGGTCAGCCTGCAGGACTATGTCAAGTTCGCCCGCGCCAAGGGCCTTTCGGGGCGTCGCGTGGTGATGGTCCATATCCTGAAGAACATCATGATCCCCGTCGTCACCATCATCGGGCTGGAGCTGGGCTCGATGGTCGCCTTCGCGATCGTGACCGAGACCGTCTTCGCATGGCCCGGTATGGGCAAGCTGCTGATCGACAGCATCAACCTGCTCGATCGGCCCGTGATCGTCGCCTACCTCATGCTGACGGTGCTGATCATCGTGTCCATCAACCTGCTGGTCGACGTGATCTATTCGCTGCTGGATCCGCGCATCCGCCTGTCGGAGATGAAGGGATGAGCCAGACCACTGCAAACGCACCGGTCCGCGTGGACAGCCCCGCCCGCCGCATCCTGCAGCAGTTCATGGAGGACCCGGTCGCCGTCATCGGGCTGATCCTGTTTGTCGCGATCGCGGCACTGGCCATCGCGGCCCCATGGATCGCGCCGCAGAACCCCTACGATCTGACGCAGCTGGACATCATGGACAGCGCACTTCCCCCGGGCGAGGTCAGCTTCGGCAGCGGTCAGACCTATTGGCTTGGCACGGACCGCCAAGGCCGCGACATGCTGTCGGGCATCCTCTACGGGCTCCGGATCAGCCTTCTGGTGGCGTCGGTCTCGCTTGGGCTGGCAATCACCATCGGAACCATCGTCGGCGTCACGGCCGCCTATTTCGGGGGCAGGCTCGACAGCTTCATCATGCGGATCGTCGACCTGCAGCTGTCCTTCCCCGCCATCCTGATCGCGCTGATCCTGCTGGCGCTGCTGGGGCGCGGCGTGGACAAGGTGATCCTGGCGCTGGTCATCGTGCAATGGGCCTATTACGCGCGGACGGTGCGCAGCTCGGCCATCGTCGAGCGGCGCAAGGATTACATCGATGCAGCGCGCTGCCTTGCGCTGTCCGACCGCCGCATCATGTTCCGCCACCTGCTGCCCAACTGCGTGCCGCCGCTGATCGTGGTCGCCACCGTCCAGATCGCGCAGGCCATCGCGCTGGAGGCGACGCTGTCCTTCCTCGGCGTGGGCGTTCCCATCACCGAACCGTCGCTCGGGCTGCTGATCGCCAACGGCTACGACTATCTCCTGTCGGGCAGCTACTGGATCAGCCTGTTCCCCGGCATCGCGCTGGTCGTGACCATCGTCGCGATCAACCTTGTCGGCGACCGCCTGCGCGACGTCCTGAACCCGAGGTTGCAGAAATGAGCAAGCTTCTGGAAATCAACGACCTTCAGACCCATTTCCACACCCGTGACGGGGTGGCCAAGGCCGTGGACGGTGTCACCTTCTCGCTCGACCGGGGCGAGATTCTGGGCCTCGTCGGCGAAAGCGGATCGGGGAAGTCGGTCACCGGCTTCTCGATCCTGGGACTGGTCGATCCGCCGGGCCGCATTGCCGGGGGCCGGATCGTCTTCGACGGCGACGACCTTGTCGCCGGGGGCGAGCCGATGCTGCGCGGCCTGCGCGGCAAGCGGATCGCCATGATCTTTCAGGATCCGATGATGACGCTGAACCCGGTCCTGCGCATCGACACCCAAATGGTCGAGACGGTGCTGGCCCATGAACGCGTCCCCCGGTCCGTGGCCTTGGCCCGTGCACGCGCCGCGCTGGTCCAAGTGGGCATCTCGGCGCCCGACGAGCGGCTGCGCAGCTATCCGCACCACTTCTCGGGGGGAATGCGGCAGCGCGTGGCCATCGCGATCGCGCTTCTGCACAAGCCCGACCTGATCATCGCCGACGAACCAACCACCGCGCTGGACGTCACCATCCAGGCGCAGATCCTGTCCGAGGTGCAGAGCCTCTGTGCGCAGTCGGGGACGGCGCTGATCTGGATCACGCACGACCTGGCCGTGGTCTCCGGTCTGGCCGACCGCCTGGCGGTCATGTACGCGGGCCGCATCATCGAGGAAGGCCCGACGGCCAGCGTCATCGCCAGCCCGCGCCACCCCTATACGCGCGGACTGATCGACAGCGTGCCGAAGGGCAAGCAGCACGGCCGCATGCTGAGCCAGATCAAGGGCATGACCCCGTCGCTTCTGAACCTTCCCGAGGGCTGCAAGTTCGCCCCGCGCTGCCCGCGCGCCGATGCCGCCTGCCGATCAGAACCGGCGCTGACGCCGACCGGCGACGATCGCAGCATCCGCTGCCACCACCCCCATGAAGATGCCGAAAGGGTGCATGCCCCGTGACACAGGAACCCATCATCCAGATTCAGGGCGTGTCGAAGCGCTTCACCAAGGATCTCGACATCGCCGAGAAGATGGCCCGCAAGCTGGGCGCCAACCTCGCGCCGGTCACGGTCCATGCCGTCGACGATGTCAGCCTCGACATCCGCAAGGGCGAGGTGCTGGGCCTTGTGGGCGAATCCGGTTGCGGCAAGTCGACGCTCGGCCGGATGGTCGCGGGCCTGACGAACCCCAGTGCGGGCCAGATCCGCTTCCACGGGCAGGATGTCGCGGGCCTGCGAGGCGCCGATGCACGGAACGCCGCGCTGCGGATGCAGATGGTGTTCCAGGACCCAATGTCGTCGCTGAACCCGCGCATGCGCGTGGGCGACATCGTGTCCGAGGCGCCGCGGTTTCACGGTATCGTCCCGCGTGGCGAACTGGCCGGCTACATCGAGGACACGCTGCGTCAGGTGGGTCTCGATCCAAGCACCGCCAAACGGTATCCGCACCAGTTCTCGGGCGGGCAGCGCGCGCGGATCGGGATTGCACGCGCCCTGGCGGTCCGCCCCGAGTTCCTTGTCTGCGACGAATCCGTGGCGGCTCTGGACGTGTCGATCCAGGCGCAGGTTCTGAACCTGTTCATCAAGCTGCGGCAGGATTTCGACCTGACCTACCTGTTTGTCAGCCACGATCTGGGCGTGGTCGAACATATCTCGGACCGGATCGCAGTCATGTATCTGGGCCGCCTTGTCGAACTGGGCGAGGCCGAGGATCTGATCGCCCGCCCGAACCACCCCTATACCCAGGCGCTGGTCTCCGAGATCCCCACATTCGAGACCGGCAAGAAGACCTATCACGCCATCAAGGGCGAGATCCCGTCGCCACTGAACCCGCCCAAGGGGTGCCATTTCCACCCCCGCTGTCCGCATGCGCATGACCGCTGCCGGTCCGAGGTCCCTGCCCTGCGGCAGGTCGCCCCCGGCCGCATGTCGGCATGCCACCTGAACGACCGGACGTAAGTGCCGGAAACAACGGAGAAGAGAATGCGTAACGACAACCCCGTCTGGTCCCATGTCGATGCAAAGGCCCCCGAGTTCACCGGGCTGGCCGACAGGGTCTTCGACACCCCCGAGCTGGCCTATACCGAGAAGAAATCCTGCGCGGCCCATACCGAGATGCTCGAGGCGCAGGGTTTCCGCGTGACACGCAATGTCGCCGGCATCCCGACCGCCGTCATGGGCGAGGCGGGCGAAGGCGGCCCGGTCATCGCCATCCTGGGCGAATACGATGCGCTGCCCGGCCTGTCGCAGGAACCGGGGCTGGCTGAACCGAAACAGATCGCGGATCACGGTTTCGGACACGGCTGCGGGCATAACCTGCTGGGCTCGGCCGCGCTCTCGGCGGCGACGGCGGTCAAGGACTGGCTTGCGGCCGAGGGCCTGCCCGGTCGCGTCCGCTATTATGGCTGCCCCGCCGAGGAAGGCGGCGCCGCCAAGACCTACATGGTGCGCGACGGTCAGTTCGATGACGTGGACATCGCGATCACCTGGCACCCTGCCAGCTTCAACGCGGTGGACGACATGCGTTCGCTGGCCAATACTCGCATCGACTTCACCTTCCACGGCAAGGCGGCCCATGCCGCCGGCGCCCCCGAACTGGGTCGTTCCGCGTTGGATTCGGTCGAGCTGATGAATATCGGCATCAATTACATGCGCGAACACATGCCGGACGCCGCGCGTGTTCACTACGCCTATCTGGATGCGGGCGGGATCGCCCCGAACGTGGTTCAATCCAAGGCGACCGTGCGTCAGCTGATCCGCAGCCCGGACCTTGCCGGGCTTCAGTCGCTTGTCGAACGCGTCCGCAACATCGCGGACGGTGCGGCGCTGATGTCGGGCACCAAGGTCACCTCGAAGGTCTTCTCGGCCGTGTCGAACCTGACCGAAAACCGCCCCCTATCCGAGGCCATGCAGGCCGAGTTCGAGGCCTTGGGGCCCGTTCCCTTCGACGAGGCCGACCACGAGTTCGGCTCGCGGATCCGCAGCACGCTGACCCGCGACGATATCGCGGACACCTTCCAGCGGCTGGCGATGAAACCCGATTACGACAAGACGATGTGCGACTTCATCGCCCCGCTGGATCGCCCCTTCATGGGGGGCATGGGATCGACCGATGTGGGCGATGTCAGCTGGGCCGTCCCCACGGTTCAGGCACGCGTCGCGACCTGCGCGATCGGAACCGCGCTGCACAGCTGGCAGCAGACCGCGCAGGGGAAGGCGCCCGCCGCGCACAAGGGCATGCTGCACGCGGCCAAGGTGATGGCATCGACCGCCCGCGCGGCGCTGACCGACCCCGACCTGATCGCGCGTGCCAAGGCCGCGCACCAGGAATTGCTGGCGGACTTCCCCTATTCCTGCCCAATCCCGCAGGGCACGAACCCGCCGGTCGAGGTCTGAGATCGAGCCGGACCGCCCCTGCGATGGGCGGTTCGGACAACTGACGGTCCTGAAATTCGGCAGGGCACCGACATGCCCCATCCGAAACAAGAATGGCCGCAGCATCGCTGCGACCATTCCGTAGAAATCGAGGCGCCCTTCAGTCCCGACGCAAGGTCGGGCGCGGCCTCAGAACCCGAACGAGAAGCGGCGCGTGACGCCCAGGCGCAGCGAGGGCTGGTATTCCTCTTGCACGACGGGGCTGTCGGCGGCGTCGCCGATCAGCTTGCCGTAACGGATCTCGCCCAGCAGGGCGGTGTTTTCCGTCATGGCGTATTTCGCCTCGAAGCTGATCGCGGCCTCGTTCAGGCCACCGCCCGGCTGGGTCTCGGCCAGGCCGCTGGCGGCGCTTTCGGCTGCGGTCACGCCGAAATAGGTGTTGTTGAACTCGTCGTCGCCATAGACCAGCTCGGCGCCCGACCACAGCGTCAGGCGGTCGCTCAGCTCGGTGCGGTACTTCGCGCCGACCTCGCCCGTCAGCCCCTCGTGGCCGTCGAAGCCGCGACGCAGGCTGCCATAGGCCGTCACCGGACCCGCACCATAGCTGACGCGCAGGCCCAGCTCGTAGGCGCGGTCGATGTCGTTCAGGCCCGACAGCTCGGGATAATCGGCGGTGTCGCGTTCACCCACCGTGCCGAAGGACGGCGAGATCGAGAAGCCCTGCTTCGTGCCGCCCGTGCCAGTGCCGAAGCCCGCATTGCGCCAGATGACCCAGGGCGACACCTCGCCCTCGTCCGAACCGGGATATTCCGGCCCCACGGTCGCACCCAGCCCCAGGTCGAACGAGAAGACGCGCTCGCCCGTGCCGAAATCCTGCGCGAATGCGGGCGTGGCGGCAAGAACGGCGAATGCGAGGACGTATTTCATGGGGCGAATCCGAAGGTGCGAGGAGGTTTGCACCATCTAACTTTCACCCCGCCCCGCTGGCAACAGCCACGGCGCCGCAGGGGCGCCATGGCGCATTTTCGCAACAGGTCAGGCCTCGGCCTTCTCCAGCTTCTCCAGCGCCTCCAGCCACAGGGCTTCGGCGCGGGTCATGGCCTGCCGCGCCTCGGCGTGCTTCTTGCCCCATTTCTCGGCCTCGTAGGGGTCGTTGTAGAGCGCCGGATCTGCCAGCTTCACGTCCAGCTTCGACAGCATGTCGGTCAGCTTGCCGACCCGTTCCTCGGCGCGGCGAACCTCGGCGCGCAGGTTCAGCAGCTCGTCGCGGGGGGCACGCTTGGGCGCGGCTTTCGGCTGTTCCTTGGCGGGGGGCGCGCTGCTGCCGGTCAGCAGGAAGCGGCGGTAATCGTCCAGATCGCCCTCGTAGGGGGCCACGTCGCCATCCTTGACCAGCCACAGCCGGTCCGCCACCAGCCCCAGCAGGTGCATGTCGTGGCTGACCAGCACCACCGCGCCGGTATAGTCGTTCAGCGCCTCGGACAGGGCCTCGCGGCTTTCGATGTCCAGGTGGTTGGTCGGTTCGTCCAGGATCAGCAGATGCGGCGCGTCGATCGTCGCGATCAGCAGCGACAGGCGGGCCTTCTGGCCGCCCGACAACTGGCCGACCTTGGTCTCGGCCTGCGCCTCCATCAGGCCGAAGCCCGCAAGGCGCGCGCGCTGCTTGGCCTGCCCCTCGTCCGGGCGCAGGCTGCGGATATGGTCCAGCGGGGTCTCGTCCAGGTGCAGCTCGTCCACCTGGTGCTGGGCGAAATAGCCGACGCGCAGCTTGGTGGAACGCGTGATGTGCCCCGCCATCGTGCCCAGCCGTTCGGCCAGCAGCTTCGACAGCGTGGACTTGCCCTGACCGTTGCGGCCCAGCAGCGCGATGCGGTCGTCCTGGTCGATGCGCAGGTTCAGCTTGCGCAGGACCGCGCGGTCGCCATAGCCGACGGACACGCCCTCCATCGCGACGATGGGCGGGGACAGCCCCTCGGGCTGGGGGAAGGTGAAGCGGTGGAACTTGGCCTCTTCGGGGGCGGTGATCGGCTCCATCTTGGCCAGCATCTTGACGCGGGCCTGCGCCTGGCGCGCCTTGCTGGCGGTCGCGCCGAAGCGGTCCACGAAGCTTTGCAGATGCGCGCGGCGGTCGGCCTGCTTCTTGGCCTCGGCGGCCAGCAGGGCCCGCTTCTCGGCGCGCATCCTGGTGAAGCTGTCATAGCCGCCGGTATAGAGCGTCAGCTTCTTCGCCTCGAGATGCAGGATATGCCCGACGGCGCGGTTCAGAAGGCCGCGGTCGTGGCTGATGATGATGACCGTGTGCGGGTACCGCGCCAGATAGCTTTCCAGCCACAGCGCCCCTTCCAGATCCAGGTAGTTGGTCGGTTCGTCCAGCAGCAGCAGGTCGGGCTGGGCGAACAGCACCCCCGCCAGCGCGACGCGCATCCGCCAGCCGCCGCTGAAATCGCTGGTCGGCCGCGCCTGGTCCGCGGTCGAGAAGCCCAGCCCGTCGAGGATCGTCGCGGCCCGCGCCTCGGCGGACCATGCGTCGATATCGGCAAGGCGGGTCTGCACCTCGGCGATGCGGGTCGGATCGGTCGCCTGCTCGGCCTCGGCCATCAGGGCGGCGCGTTCCTTGTCGGCGGCCAGGACCGTGTCCAGCACCGAGATCCCGGTCGCGGCGCTTTCCTGCGCCACGCCCCCGATCCGGGCCCGCGAGGGCAGCGATATCTCGCCCCCGTCCAGCGACAGTTCGCCCTTGATCAGCTTGAACAGCGTGGTCTTGCCGGCCCCGTTGGGACCGACGAGGCCGATCTTGTGACCTTCGGGAATGGTGGCCGATGCCTGCTCGAACAGCGGGCGGCCCTGGATGGAATAGGAGATGTCATCGATGCGCAGCATGGCGCGGGCATGACCGATCCCGGCCCGACCGTCAATGACCGCCGCGCCGGCAATCGACCGCGCATGGCGGATTCAGTGTTCACCGGAATGGAACTGGCGGGTGGGCGCGGCCCTTCATATGTTCCCTCATTCACCGCCCGGCGGCAGCGGCCATCGGGCGGGACCAATTGAAGCGAAAGGACAAATCATGCGCAGCGTAGGCCACGAGACGTTCGGCGAACCCCAGGACGTCCTGCAGCAGGTCGAAATCGACCGCCCCACCCCCAAGGCCGGCGAAGTGCTGATCAAGGTCATCATGGCCCCGATCCACAACCACGACCTGTGGACGATCCGGGGCACCTACGGCACGAAGCCCCAGCTGCCCGCCACCGCCGGCAGCGAGGCCGTCGGCATCGTCGAGGAGGTCGGCCCCGAGGTCGATCCCGCCCTGAAGGGCCGCCGCGTGGCCGCTGCGGGCATTCCGGGCGCATGGGCCGAATACGTGATCGGCCGCGCCGATGCCGTGATCCCCGTCCCCGACGAGATGTCGGACGAGGCCGCCGCCCAGCTGATCGCCATGCCCTTCAGCACCATCACCCTGCTGGAATTCCTGAACGTCAAGGAAGGCGACTGGGTCGTCCAGACCGCCGCAAACGGCGCGGTCGGGCGCATCATGGACGTGCTGGCGCGCGAACGCGGGGTCAAGCTGCTGAACCTTGTCCGCCGCGAGGCCGCGGTGAAGGAACTGACCGAGGCGGGCCTGCAGAACGTCGTCTCGACCGACGACCCGGACTGGATCGCCAAGGCGAAGGCGATCGTCGGCGATGACGGCGCGCGCGCGGCGATCGACAGCGTGGGCGGTCAGGTCGCGGGCGATCTGGTTGAACTGCTGGGCCACGAAGGTCTGCTGGTCACCTTCGGCGCGATGGCCGAACCGACCCTGCCGCTGTCCTCGGGTCAGCTGATCTTCAAGCACATCACGGTCAAGGGCTTCTGGGGTGCCATCGTCATGACCCAGACCCCCGCCGAGGATCGCCAGCGCATGTTCGGCGAACTGATCCGGCTGGTCCTGAACGGCAAGCTGGTCCTGACCTCGGGCGGCGATTTCGCGCTGGAGAACCCGCGCGAGGCCGCGAAGGCCAGCCTGACGGCGGGCCGCAACGGCAAGATCATGTTCAAGCCGTAAGCAGGCTTCGGGCGGGGGCGCTCAGCCCTCGCCCAACCCCGTCTGCGCCAGGTAGTGGCGCACGGCATCCGCGACATGCCGGAACCTGTCGCCGCCCAGATGCTTGCCGCCATACCAGCGCGTGACGATCACGACGTGATCGGTCAGGCCCGCGCGTTCCAGCATCTGCAGGATCAGCATCCCCGCCCCGCCCTCGCCGTCGTCGTCCTTGGCCGGTTCGCCCGACAGGATCGCGGCCCAGCTGTGATGGGTGGCCTTCTGGAACCGCTTGGTCCGCTTCAGTTCGGCCAGCAGCGCCTCGACGCCCGCCTTGTCGGTCACCGGCCCGCCCGCGACCGCGTATTTCGACCCGCGATCCGAGATGATCTTGTCGAAGACCTGCATCTCAACGCCGCCGGACATAGAGTTCCAGCCTGTGATGCACGATCTCGTATCCCATCTCGGCCGCGATCTCGGCCTGAAGACGCTCGATGCGTTCGTTGTGGAACTCCATCACCTCTCCGCTGTCCACGTCGATCATGTGGTCGTGATGGGACTGGTCGGCGGCTTCCCACCGGGCGGGTTCGCCCTGGAATTCCAGCTTCTCGATCACGCCCTGGGTCTGCAGCGTCGTCAGCGTGCGATAGACGGTGGCCAGCGACACCCCCGCCCCCGCGGCGACCGCACGGGCATGCAGCTCGGCCGCGTCGGGATGATCCTCGGCCGAGGCGATGACCCCCAGCAGCGCCGCGCGCTGGCGCGTGACCCGCACGCCCGCCGCCCGCAGCGCATCCTCCAGCGCGGCCGCCCGCGCATCGTTCTGAAATGGCTTGCTCATGGTTTCAGCATGCACCGGACCGGCGCCAGTTGCAACTGGTTCTCAACTGTTGACAGTTGCGAACGATTCGCAGAAGGTTCGGCGCAGGAGGTCCAACGACATGCTTCGCACCCTGACTGCCCTGCTTCTTCTGTCGCCCCTGACGGCCCATGCCGACGACCTGAAGGTCGCGACCAGCTTCACCATCCTTGCCGACATGGCCCGCAACGTCGCGGGCGACCTGGCCGAGGTGAACTCGATCACGCCCCCCGGCGCCGAGATCCACGGATACGAACCCACGCCCCGCGACGTGATCGCCATCAGCGACAGCGACCTGATCATCGTGAACGGCATGAACCTGGACGACTGGACGCAGCAGTTCCTGTCGCGCGCGGGCGACGTTCCGGTCGCGGTTCTGTCGGACGGGGTCCAGCCCATCTCGATCACCGGCGGCGATTACGACGGGCGTCCGAACCCCCACGCCTGGATGGCGCTGGATTCCGCGCTGATCTACGTGGACAACATCGCGACCGCCCTGTCCGAGGTGGACCCGGACAACGCCGCGACCTATGCCGCCAATGCCGAAACCTACAAGGCGCAGATCGCCGAGGTGATCGGCCCGCTGCGCGACGCGGCCCGCGCCCTGCCCGAGGACCGCCGCTGGCTGGTCTCGTCCGAGGGGGCGTTCTCCTATCTGGCGCGGGATTTCGGGCTGTCCGAACTGTATCTGTGGCCGATCAATTCCGATGGCCAGGGCACGCCTCAGCAGGTCCGCGCGCTGATCGACAGCATGCGCGAGAACGGCGCGCCGGTGATCTTCTCGGAAAGCACGGTCAGCGACCGCCCGGCAAAACGCATCGCGCGTGAAACCGGGGCGGCCTATGGCGGCGTTCTGTATGTCGACAGCCTGTCGGATGCGTCCGGGCCGGTCCCGACATATCTGGACCTGCTGCGCGTCACGTCCGAGACGATCATCGAAGGGATCTCCGAGTGAGCGATCACGGAATAGAGGCGGCGGGCCTTACCGTCGCCTATCGCAACGGCCACCGCGCGCTGCACGACGCGACCTTCACCGTACCGCGCGCATCGGTGACGGCGCTGGTGGGGGTGAACGGCGCGGGGAAATCGACCCTGTTCAAGGCGCTGATGGGGCTGCTGCACCATGCATCCGGGCGGGTGTCGATCATGGGGCTGGAGGTGCGGCAGGCGCTGGCCCGCAACCTCGTGGCCTATGTGCCGCAGTCCGAGGAGGTGGACTGGAGCTTTCCGGTGCTGGTGCAGGACGTGGTGATGATGGGTCGCTACGGGCATATGGGCTTTCTGCGCCGCGCGCGGGCGGCCGACCGGCAGGCCGTCGCATCGGCACTGGCCCGCGTCGGCATGACCGATTTCGCCCAGCGCCAGATCGGCGAGCTGTCGGGCGGCCAGAAGAAGCGCGTCTTCCTGGCCCGCGCCCTGGCGCAAGAGGCGCAGGTCATCCTGCTGGACGAACCCTTCACCGGCGTGGACGTGGAAACCGAACAGGCGATCATTGCCCTTCTGCGCCAGATGCGCGACGAGGGGCGCGTGATGCTGGTATCGACCCACGACCTGGGGTCGGTCCCCGAATATTGCGACCGCGTGGTGCTGGTGAAGGGCACGGTGCTGGCATCCGGCCCGACCGCCACGACCTTCACCCCCGAGAACCTGCGCGAGGCCTTCGGCGGCGTGCTGCGCCACTTCATGCTGGGCGGAAGCGACCTGCACGACGATCCCGACCACCGGGCGGTGGATGTCTTCACCGATGACGAACGCCCGCTGATCTTCTATGACGACCAGCACCGCACCGGGGGCGGCGCGTGATGCTGGAGCTGCTGCTGACGCCCTTCGAATACGGCTACATGGCGACGGCGATCTGGGTCTCGGCGCTGGTGGGTGGGGTCTGCGCCTTCCTGTCGGCCTATTTGATGCTCAAGGGCTGGAGCCTGATCGGCGACGCGCTGTCCCACTCCATCGTCCCGGGCGTCGCGGGCGCCTACATGCTGGGGCTTCCCTTTGCGATCGGCGCCTTCCTTGCGGGCGGACTGGCCGCGCTGAGCATGCTGTTCCTGAACAACCGCACGGGCCTGAAGCAGGACGCCATCATCGGGCTGATCTTCACCGGCTTCTTCGGGGTCGGACTGTTCATCGTGTCGCTGAACCCCGTCGCGGTGGACCTGCAGCTGATCACCATGGGCAACATCCTGGCCATCGCGCCGGGCGACGTGGTGCAGCTGCTGCTGATCTCGGGCGTCTCGCTGGCGATCCTGCTGCTGAAATGGCGCGACCTGATGGTGGTCTTCTTCGATGAGAGCCACGCCCGCACCGTGGGCCTGCACCCCACCCGCCTGAAGGCGCTGTTCTTCACCCTGCTGGCTGCATCCACCGTGGCCGCGATGCAGACCGTGGGCGCGTTCCTCGTGATCGCGCTGGTCGTGACGCCGGGGGCCACGGCCTATCTGCTGACGGACCGCTTTCCGCGGCTGATCGCGATTTCGGTCGCGATCGGCAGCACGACCTCGGCGGTGGGGGCCTATGCCAGCTTCTTCATCGACGGGGCGACGGGCGGGATCATCGTGGCGCTGCAGACGATCCTGTTCCTGCTGGCCTTCGCCTTCGCACCGACCCATGGCGTGCTGGCATCGCGCAGGCGCGCCCGCGCCGCCGTCGAGGGGGCCAGGACATGAGCTGGCTGACCCTTCCCTTCAGCTTCCCGGTGATGGCCGATGCGGCCATGATCGCGGTGATCGTGGCGATCCCGGCGGCGATCCTCAGCTGCTTCCTCGTCCTCAAGGGCTGGGCGCTGATGGGCGACGGGATCAGCCACGCCGTGTTCCCCGGCATCGTGCTGGCCTATATCCTGGGGCTTCCGCTGCTGGCGGGCGCCTTCGTCGCCGGGATGATCTGCGCGACGGGCGCGGGCTGGCTGGACGCCAACAGCCGCATCAAGTCCGACACGGCCCTGGGCGTCGTCATGGCCGGAATGTTCGCGCTTGGCCTGATCCTGTTCGTGATGTTCCCCAGCAACGTGCATCTGGACCACATCCTGTTCGGCAACATCCTTGGCATCGGGCCGCAGGACTTCGCGCAGGCGGTGCCCATCGCGGTGGCGGTGACGGCGATCCTGCTACTGAAATGGCGCGACTTCGCGCTGCTGGCCTTCGATCCGGTGCAGGCGCGCGTGTCGGGGCTGCGCACGGGCTGGCTGCATTACGGGCTGCTGGCGATGATCGCGGCATCGGTGGTGGCGATGCTGTCCTCGGTCGGCATCATCCTGTCGATCGGGCTGCTGATCGCGCCGGGGGCCATCGCCTTCCTGCTGACGCGCAGGCTGCAGGCGATGATGGCGGTCGCCACGGCCATCGCGGTCGGCGCATCGCTGGCAGGGGTCTGGGCCAGCTTCTGGCTGGACAGCGCGCCCGCCCCCACGATCATCGTGATCCTGACGGGCTGTTTCGTGCTGGCCTTCGCCTGGCGTCAGATCCGCGTCTGAGGCCCCTTTCAAATGGCGTGGCAGCATGCCAGCATTCCGGCGCAATCAAGGAGGGCGTCATGCTGCCACCCCGCTCGGACTTTCCCGCCGATTTCGTCTTCGGCGCCGCCACCTCGGCCTATCAGATCGAGGGGTCCTCGTACGGCAATGCGGGCGCGTCCCACTGGGACAGCTTTGCCGCCACGCCGGGCAACATCATGGATGACAGCAACGGCAGCATTGCCTGCGACCATTACAACCGCTGGCCCGAGGATCTGGACCTGATCCGCGATGCGGGAATGGGCGCCTATCGCTTCTCGACCAGCTGGGCGCGGGTGATGCCCGACGGCGCGACGCCGAACCCCGAGGGGATGGATTTCTACGACCGGCTGGTCGACGGGATGCTGGAACGCGGGCTGCAGCCGCATCTGACCTATTACCACTGGGAACTGCCCGCGGCTCTTGCGGTCAAGGGCGGCTGGCAGAACCGCGACATCGCGGCCCTCTTTGCCGATTACTGCGTGGCGGTGAATGCGCGGCTGGGCGACAGGATCGCCGGTGCGGCCACCCTGAACGAGCCGTGGTGCATCGCCTGGCTGTCGCATTTCCTGGGCCATCACGCGCCGGGCCTGCGCGACATCCGCGCGGCGGGTCATGCCATGCACCACGTGCTGCTGGCCCACGGGCAGGCCATGTCCGCCCTGCGCGCGGAAGGGGCGAAGAACCTCGGGATCGTCCTGAACTTCGAGACCGCGCACCCCGCCGACGACACCCCCGCCGCCGCCCGCACCGCCGAGGTGCAGGACGCCATCTACAACCAGTGGTTCATCCGCGCCGTCATGGGACAGGGCTATCCCGAGGCCGCGCTGGAGGGGCTGCGCCCCCACATGCCTGCGGGCTGGGAAGAGGACATGTCCGCCATTGCCCAGCCGATCGACTGGCTGGGGGTGAATTATTACACCCGCAAGCTGCATGCCCCCGGCGCGGGGCTGTGGCCCGCCGCCCGCGACGTGACCGGCCCCCTGCCCAAGACCCAGATGGACTGGGAGATCCGCCCCGAGGGCCTGACCGAGTTCCTGACCCGCCTGAAGCGCGATCACGTGGGCGATCTGCCCATCTTCGTGACCGAGAACGGCATGGCCGAGGCCGCGGGCCCGGACGTGACGCAGGACCCGACGCGCGTGGCCTTCATCGGCGATCACCTTCGCGCGGCGAAGGCTGCGATGGATCAGGGCGTGAACCTGCGCGGGTTCTTCTACTGGTCGCTTCTGGACAATTACGAATGGGGCTGGGGATACGGGCCGCGCTTCGGGCTGGTCCATGTCGATTACGCGACCCAGAAGCGGACGCCGAAATCCAGCTGGCACGCCATGCGCGCGATGCTGGCAGGCTGATGCGCGCCATGTTGCGACGATGCCGCCCGCGCGGTATCTGCAACGGATCCATGACCGCAGGGGGGCACAGGCCATGATCGTCATCGCAGCCATCGTCATCGGGGCCGCATTGGGCTGGCACCGCGCGGGCAAGCTGGGCGGGGACACCCGCGACCGGATCCAGTATGCCGCCGTCCACGCCATCGCGCTGGCGGCGGTGGGGGTCCTTGCCACGGTCGTCATCGACAGGTCGGTCTGATGTTCCTGCCCTTCCTCGACAGCCTCCGCCGCCAGGGCGTGCCGGTATCGCTGCGGGAATGGCTGGACCTGCTGGAGGGGATGTCGAAGGGCGTGGCGGGCTGGACCGTCGACGGCTTCTATCACTTCGCGCGGATGGCGCTGGTCAAGGACGAACGCCATCTGGACCGCTTCGACCGGGCCTTCGCGGAAACCTTCGCGGGCCTTCAGGACATCCCCGTCGAGGCGCTGGTCGATGAACGCGCCCTGCCCCGCGACTGGCTGGAGAAGCTGGCCGAGAAGCTGCTGAGCGACGAGGAGAAGGCCGCGATCGAGGGGTCGGGCAGCTTCGAGGAGCTGATGCGCAAGCTGCGCGAGAGGCTGGCCGAACAGCAGGGCCGCCACCAGGGCGGCAACAAGTGGGTTGGCACGGCGGGGACGTCACCCTTCGGGGCCTATGGCTACAACCCCGAGGGCGTGCGGATCGGCCAGGACGAAAGCGGCCACCGCCGCGCCGTCAAGGTCTGGGACAAGCGCGAATTCCGCGACTTCGACGACAATGTCGAACTGGGCACCCGCAACATCAAGGTCGCGCTGAAGCGGTTGCGCCAATGGGCCCGCCACGGCGCCTCGGACGAGCTGGACCTGCCCGCCACGATCCGCGCCACGGCCGATCACGGCTATATCGACGTGCAGACGCGGCCCGAACGCCGCAACGCGGTCAAGGTGCTGCTGTTCCTGGACGTGGGCGGCAGCATGGACGACCATATCCGCGTCGTGGACGAGCTGTTCAGCGCCGCGCGGGCCGAGTTCAAGCACATGCAGCATTTCTACTTCCACAACTGCCTCTATGAAGGCGTGTGGACGGACAACCGCCGCCGTTGGAACGAACAGATGCCGACCTGGGACGTGCTTCACCGCTTCGGGCGCGACTACAAGTGCATCGTGGTGGGCGACGCGTCCATGTCCCCCTACGAGATCGCGGTGCCGGGTGGCGCGAACGAGCATTGGAACCCCGAGGCGGGCGAGGTCTGGCTGCGCCGCCTGGCCGAGACCTTCCCCGACCATGTCTGGCTGAACCCCGTCCCCGAGGCGCATTGGGGATACACCCAATCCATCGGCATGATCGGCCAGCTGTTCGAAGGGCGGATGCTGCCCATGACGCTGGACGGATTGACGCGGGCCATGCGCACCTTGGGCTGAGACGCTTCCATCCGCGCGGGGCTTGGGCCATCCTGACGCCATGCTGAAGCTGACGCCCCTCATCCTGATGCTGCTCTATGTGCTTGCCATGTGGTTCTTTTCCGCGTGGCGTCTGCACAAGGAGCTCAACCGCTACTCGACCCCGCTGTCGGACGGGCGGCTGACCCCGCTGATGGACCGGATGAGCCGCGCGATGGGTGTGCCCCCGATCCGCGCGCTGATCCACGAGGTCGCGCCCGTGAACGGGCTTGCGGCACCCGACGGGCGCATCTTCCTGACGCGCGGTTTCATGGACAAGCTGGACCAGGGCGAGGTCACCCCCGAGGAACTGGCCAGCGTCATCGCCCATGAACTGGGCCATGTCAGCCTTGGCCATTCGCGCAGGCGGATGATCGACTTCGCGGGGCAGAACGCGGTGCGGATGCTGCTGGCGGGGATCCTGGGGCGCGTCCTGCCGGGGGTTGGCGCCTGGGTCGCCAATATCGTGGCCACCGCCATCGCCGCCCGCCTGTCGCGGCAGGACGAGTTCGAGGCCGACCGCTTTGCCGCGGCGCTGCTGATCAAGTCGGGCATCGGGACCGACCCGCAGATATCGCTGTTCCGCAAGCTGGAGACCCTGACCGGTGCCCGTGCCGCGCCGCCCGCCTGGGCCATGTCCCACCCGCCCGCCGCCAAGCGGATCGAGGCCATCCAGGCGCAAGAGGCCCGCTGGACTTCAACCTGAGCGGGCACCCCCCTATTGTGGCAATGGAATCAGAGGCCCGCATGACCCGACCCTTCCGCCGCCACGTCCTGTACCTGCCGGGCTTCGACCCGATCCCGCCCCGCCGCTACCGCGAGCTTTATCGCCGCGAGGGGGCCGAACAGGCGCGCATCTCGGGGCACCGGATCGACCTGTCGGGCGCAAGGCAGGGGCCGAATTTCGGCTGGAGCGTCGATGCGGAAATCGAGGGCCGCCCGGTCGCCGCCACGTTCGAGGTGCTGCAATGGACCGACATCGTCCAGGCCTCGATGGGGCGCGGGATCCTCGGCACCTACGGGCTGATGGTGCGGACCTTCTGGATCTACATGGCCAGCGGCGCGGTTCCGCGCCTGATGCGGCTGCGGCGGGGGCCGGTGCTGGCGGCGTTCTATCCCTTCGCGGTGCTGCTGGCGCAATTGCTGGTGGCGGTGCTGGCGGCATGGCTGGTCGCCTGGGCGCTGCCCCTCGGATGGTTTGCCCTGCCCCCGGCGCTGGCCGCGTTCTGGGGGGTGCTGGTGCTGGGGCGGCGGCTGGATGGCAGGCTGTTCGCCTATTACCTGATGCACGACTATGCCTTCACCGCCGTCCAGAAGGGCGCATACCCCCCCGCGCTGGAGGATCGGCTGGCCGCGTTCCGCAGGCGCCTGTCGGACCTGCTGGACGACGACCTGGACGAGGTGCTGGTCATCGGCCACAGCTCGGGGGCCTATCTTGCGGTATCGCTGCTGGCGGATCTGCTGCGAGAACGTCCCGCCCGCGCGCGTCCGGCGCTGTCGCTGATGACGCTTGGGCATGTCGTCCCGATGGCGGCCTTCCTGCCCGATGCGGACCGGCTGCGCGACGATCTGGGATACCTGTCGCGGGCCAGCGGCATCTTCTGGCTGGACGTGACAGCGCCGGGCGATGCCTGCTGCTTTGCGCTGTGCGATCCGGTGGCGGTCTGCGGGATGGGCGACGACCGGCAGAAATGGCCGCTGGTCGTGTCGGCGGCCTATACGCAGACGCTGTCGCCCGAACGGCTGGCGCGGTTGCGGAACCGCTGGTTCAAGCTGCATTTCCAGTATCTCTGCGCTTTCGACAGGCCGGGGGATTACGATTACTTCGCGATCACGGCGGGGCCGCTGCCCTTGGGGGAACGTTTCGCCGGGCGCAAACCCTCGCCCGGGCTGATCACCCGCCCCGTGGGCGCGCGCCCGTGACCGCGCCCCGCCCCAGGGGGGCCGAGGGTCGCGGGACGCTGCTGCGCCTGATGCGCGGGTTTCGCAGCGACCTGCTGGGCGCATTGCCGGAACGGCTCTATCACGCGTGGATGGCCGAGTTCCGCAGCCCGCTGATCCACAGCTTCTTCTGCAACGATCCCGCGCTGCTGCGCATCATCCTGCAGGACCGTCCCGCAGACTTCCCGAAATCGAACCGCATGCGCGAAGGTCTGGCCCCCCTGCTGGGCAACGGCGTCTTCATCAGCAACGGCGAGGATTGGGCCCGCCAGCGCCGCATCATCGACCCCGCATTCGAGGGCGGCCGCGTCCGCGAAAGCTTTGCCGCCATCTTGCAGGCCGCGCGGGCGGCGTCGGATCGGCTGCCCGCGGGCCGCGTCGACATCGAGCCGCACGCCGCCCATGCAGCCGCCGACGTGATCTTTCGCAGCCTGTTCTCGATGCCCGTCGAACAGGGCATCGCCGCGCAGGTCTTCGACGCGTTCCGCCGCCACCAGGAAGCCCAGCCGCTGGTGAACCTGGCCGCGCTGCTGCCCCTGCCGCGCTGGATGCCGCGCCCCCATTCGCGTCGGACGCGCGCCACGGCGGGGCATATCCGGGGCCTGATCGCGGAAATGGTGGCCGAACGCCAGCGCGAGCTCGACGCGGGCACCGCGCCCGACGATCTGGCGACCAAGATCATGACGACCCCCGACCCGCAGACCGGCCAACGCTTTACCGCCCCCGAGATGGTCGACCAGGTCGCCGTCCTGTTCCTTGCGGGGCACGAGACCAGCGCATCCGTGCTGGCCTGGGCGCTGTGGCTTCTGGCCGAGCATCCCGAATGGCAGGACCGTGTCGCAGCCGAGGCCTCGCTTCTGTCGGATGATTTCGCCAGCGTCTCGCGCCTCAAGGCCACGCGCGCGGTCTTCCGCGAGGCGCTGCGTCTTTACCCCGCGGTCGCGATGTTCGCCCGAGAGGCGGTGACACCCCAGATCTTCCGCGACCGCGCCGTGCCAAGGGGCGCGCAGCTGGTCGTGTCGCCCTGGCATCTGCACCGCCATCAGCGCCTGTGGGACCGTCCCGACGAATTCGACCCCGCGCGGTGGGACACGCCCGAGGGCAAGACCAGCGCAAGGCAGGCCTATCTGCCATTCTCGGCCGGGCCGCGCGCCTGTCCCGGCGCGTCGCTGGCGATGGTCGAAGGGGTCGTGATGCTGGCGGCGATCACGGGGGCGCACCGGCTGCGCACGACCGAACGCCGCCCCGAACCCGTCGCGCGACTGACGATCCGCGCGCACGACGGCATCTGGCTGGACCTGGCCCCCCGATCCTAGCGGAACAGGACCAGCGATCCCGGCGACCATGCCACGCGGACGCGGGTGCCGACCTCGGGGACCTCGCGACCGAAGACGTTGCGCATCGAAATCCGCACGGGACGCTGCCGCCCGTCCAGCCGCAGGTCGTAATAGGTCATGTCGCCGTAATAGACGACCTCGTCGATCACGGCCTCGGTCTCTCGGGGTTGGGTATGGCTCTGGCCCGCGGCGACGATGGTCATGGTCTCGGGGCGGAAGCCAATCATCGGGCCGTCATCGTCGGGGTTGGACATGCTGCACTGGGCTTCGGGCAGCTCGACCTGCCCGAGGCCCGGGATCTCGACCACGACCTTGCCCGCGATGTCGGACAGGACCTTGGCGGGCAGGAAGTTCATCACCCCGATGAAATCCGCGACCCGGCGCGTGGCGGGCCGGGCATAGAGCGCCTCGGGACCGTCCAGCTGCGCGATCTCGCCCTCGAACATGACGGCGATGCGGTCGGACATGACCAACGCCTCTTCCTGGTCGTGGGTCACAAGGACGAAGGTGATGCCGACCTGGCGCTGCAGCTTGATCAGTTCCACCTGCATCTGTTCGCGCATCTTGCGGTCCAGGGCCGACAGCGGCTCGTCCAGCAGCAGTACCTTGGGCTTCAGGATCAGCGCACGGGCCAGCGCGATCCGCTGGCGCTGACCGCCCGACAGCGCATGGGCCGCCCGCGCGCCATAGCCCTTGAGGCCGACCATCGCCAGCGCCTCGTCAACGGCGGCGGCCTTCTCGGCCTTGGAACGCGGATCGCGGCGCAGACCGAAGGCCACGTTCTCGGCCACGGTCAGATGCGGGAAGATCGCATAGGACTGGAAGACCATGTTGGTCGGCCGCTTGTTCGCGGGCACGTCCTCCATCCGCTTGCCGTCGATCAGCACGGCCCCTTCGCCGATATCCTCGAAGCCCGCGATGGTGCGCAGAAGCGTGGTCTTGCCGCAGCCCGACGGCCCCAGCAGCGAGAAGAACTCGCCCGCCCGGATCTTTAGGTCAATGCCCCGCAGCGCGTGATAGTCGCCATAGTATTTCTGGACGCCATCGCATTCGATCATGGTCTTGGCTGCGTCGTTCACATCAGGCCTCCGGTCGCGGAACCGCCGATGCGGGCATTGCCCCGGCGGCGGAAATATTCGCCGATCGCCAGCAGGACGATCGACAGCACCACCAGCACGGTCCCAAGCGCCATGATCACGGGAATCGCGCGCGGGAACCGCAGCTGGCTGAAGATATAGGTGGGCAGCGTGGGTTCGTTGCCCGCAAGGAAGAAGGCGATGATGAATTCATCGAGGCTGATCGTGAAGGAGATCAGCAGGCTGCTGATGATCCCCGGCATGACCAGCGGCAGCGTCACCAGGCGGAACGCGCTCCACTTCGTCTCGCCCAGGTCATAGGCCGCCTCCTCCAGTGACCGATCCAGCGAGGAGAAGGCCGTGGACAGGATCGCGATGCCGTAGGGCATGGCGATCAGCGTGTGGCCCAGGATCACGGTCAGCAGCGACAACTGCACCCCCATGCCCAGCAGCACGACCAGAAGCGACATGGCGACGATGATCTCGGGCAGGACCATGGGCAGCATGATCAACCCCATGATGCCGCCCTTCATCGGAAACTCGAACCGGGTCGAGGCGCGGGCCGCGAAGATCCCGAGGCAAGTCGCCAGCACGGATGACGCGACCGCGATGGTCAGCGAATTCGTCAGCGCGCGGCGCAGCGTGGCATTGCCCCACATCTCGTCGAACCACTGCAACGAGAAGCCCTGCAGCGGAAAGGCGATGATCGTGCCCGAATTGAACGCGAACAGCGGCAGCAGCACGATGGGCGCATAGAGGAACAGCAGATAGGCCACGGCATAGATCTGCAGCCCCCGGCCATTGGAATGGATGCTCATTGGCGCGTCCTCAGGAAACGGCGGTTGAGGAACAGGAAGATCACGCTGATCACCGCCACCGCCAGCATCGCGGTCACCGCCAGCGCGGACCCCAGGGGTCGGTTGTCCAGCGCCAGCATCTGCACCTGGATCATGTTCGCGATCATCGGGATCTTGCCGCCGCCGATCACCTCGGGGGTGACATAATCGCCGATGGTCGGGATGAAGACGATCAGCGACGCCGCGACCACGCCCGGCATCGTCAGGGGCAGCGTCACCCGCCAGAAGGTCATCGCGCGGCTCTCGCCCAGGTCGCGGCCGGCCTCCAGCAGGGACCGGTCGATCTTCTCCAGCGCGACGAAGATCGGCAGGATCGCGAAGGGCGCATAGGCATGGGCCAGCGTCAGCACGATCGAATTGACGTTGTAGAGGATGAAGGTCAGCGGCTCGTCGATGATGCCCAGCCCTGTCAGGCTGCTGTTGATCACGCCGTTATAGCCCAGGATCACCTTCCACAGGAAAACCCGGATCAGGTAGCTGGTCCAGAAGGGGATCGTGATCAGGAACAGCCACATCGCCTTGCGCTCGGGCCGGACCATGAAGCTGACATAATATGCGATGGGAAAGGCCAGCGCGACGGTCGCGAAGGTCACGATCCCCGCCACGACCAGCGACCGCGTCATCACCACCCGCACGATCGGGTCGGACAGCACCTCGCGGTAGTTGTCCAGCGTGAACTCGCGCAGGACCTCCAGGTATCCGTCGGTCAGGAAGCTGTAGGTCAGGATCGTCAGAACCGGCGCGGCCAGGATCACCAGCGCATAGAAGAACGGCGGAGAAATCAGCGTCAGGCCCGCCCGAGCCTCTGCGTCGAATCTGGCTCTGGCCATCGCGATCCTTTCCGGGGTGTCCTTGTTCCGCCTCTCATTCCTTCCACAGGGATCGTGCAAGGTGAAGCGATTCTTTCGCGCGCCTCAGCGCCACCAGCGCCCGGTCAGCCCCAGCCGCGCAAGCGAGGCCCGCCGCTGGAAGGGCGAGATGCCGGGCGTCTCGACGAAGGGATCGACGCGCCCCGACGCGATCTCGGACAGCAGGCGCGGCACGCGCGGCCCGGGATAGAGCGCGGGCGCCGCGCGGCCCTTGATCCGGCGGTGCCTGCGCGCGGCCAGCCGCAGCGCATCGCGCGCGGTCCCCGCCAGCGCGCGCGCCGCATCGGGATCGGGCTGCGGCAGGCCCAGCCCCATTGCCTGCAGCTTGGGCAATGCGCGCAACCATGCGGCAAGTCCCGCCCCCCGCGCCTGAAGCGCCACGATGTCCATCGCGCCTTCGGGCGTGCCGCAATGGCGTGCGGCGGCGGCCATCAGCGGCCCTGCCGTCGCGTCGACATAGGCGATGACGGCATCCGCATCGCGCAGCGGCTGCCGCTCGCAATCGCGCCGCCGCGCTTCGGGCAGACCGGACAGCGCCCCCGCCCCCTGCCCCCAGGCATCCCAGAGCGGCGTCAGAACGTCGTGCAGCGGCGGGGGCGTGCCGCAGCCCATCTCCTCCAGCCGGTCGATCCACCATTGCAGGCGGATCTCGGCCAGGCCCGGCTCGTTCGACTGGAAGGGCGCGCGCGCCACCTCGAGGTTCAGCGCGAAAAGCGTCAGAAGACCCGCACGGTCCTGCGGCTGCGCGGCAAGGACGGCCCCGAACCGGTCGGGGTCGTGCTCGCGCAGTGCCTCGGTGCAGGCCTCCAGCGTCACGCGCCCAGATCCGCCGCCAGCTTCGCCAGCGCATCGGCGTCGAAGCCCGTCGACAGCGACCATTCCGGCCCCTGCGGCGTATCCTTGACCTCGACGCCCACGGCGGCAAAGCCGTCACGGATCGCGTCTGCGCGGGCGAAATCGCGCGACTTGCGGGCCTCGGCGCGGGCGGTCAGCAGGCTGTCGATCAGCGCCGCCGCATCGTCGCCGGCCTCGGTCCAGGCGCCCATCTCCGGCAGCAGCAGCCCCAGCATCCGCGCCGAGGCCAGAAGCGCGGGCGCATCGCCCTGCCCCGCCAGATCGTGCAACGCCGCAATCGCGCCTGCGGTGTTCAGGTCGTCGGCAAGCGCCTCCAGAACGGCAGGCGCAGGGCTCGTCGCGGGTTCGATGCCCGCGACGAGACCACGCCACCGCCGCAAGGTCGCGTCAGCTTCCCGCGCCTTCGCCTCGGTCCAGTCCATCGGCTTGCGGTAATGGGTGGACAGCATGACGAAGCGGATCACCTCGCCCGGCACGCCCTTGTCCAGCAGGTCCCGCACGGTGAAGAAATTGCCGAGCGATTTCGACATCTTCTTGCCCTCGACCTGCAGCATTTCGTTATGCAGCCAGATATTGGCGAAGGATGCCTGCGGATGGGCGCAGCAGCTCTGGGCGATCTCGTTCTCGTGGTGCGGGAATTGCAGGTCGATCCCGCCGCCATGGATGTCGAAACTGGGCCCCAGCAGCGCCGCCGACATGGCCGAGCATTCGATGTGCCAGCCCGGACGCCCGCGCCCCCAGGGGCTGTCCCAGCCCGGCAGATCGTCGGTCGAGGGCTTCCACAGCACGAAATCCATCGGATCGCGCTTGAAGGGTGCGACCTCGACCCGCGCGCCCGCGATCATGTCGTCGACCGAACGCCCCGACAGCTTGCCGTAATCCGGGAAGGACCGCACGTCGAACAGCACATGCCCCTCGGCGGCATAGGCGTGCCCCTTGGCGATCAGGTCGGAGATCATCTCGATCATCTGGCCGACATAGGCGGTCGCGCGCGGCTCGTGGTCGGGACGCCCCGCCCCGATCGCGTCCATGTCGTCGTGATACCAGCCGACCGTCTCCTCGGTCCGCTCGGCGATCAGCTGTTCCAGCGACAGCGGGCTTCCGGCGGCCTTGCGGCGCTGCGCCTCGGCGTTGATCTTGTCATCGACATCTGTGAAGTTCCGCACGTAAGTCACTGCATCAGCGCCATAAACATGGCGCAGCAGCCTTACCAGGACATCGAAGACCAGCACGGGGCGGGCATTGCCCAGATGCGCGCGGTCATAGACGGTCGGCCCACACAGATACAGCCGCACGTTCGACGCGTCGATGGGCGTCATCTCCTCTTTCCGGCGTGTGCGGGTATTCGTCAGGCGGATCCGAACCATCTTGGCCCTCTTTCGTGAAGTCGTGGGGGTTTACCGCATCGGCCCGAAGCTTTCCACCCAGTCGATCTGGCGCGGAAGGCACAGGCTGCGCAGGTCATAGCCCTTGCGGATGGTGGTCCGCGCGGCCTCTCGCAGGCGGGGCGCGTCGGGATCGCCCGCCAGCCCGCGCACCAGCGCCGTGGCCAGCGCATCGCGGTCGAAGAACGGCACAAGACGCCCGTTCTCTCCGTCGCGGATCAGTTCGCGCACCGGTTCGGTATCCGACCCCACCACATAGGCGCCCGCCGACATGGCCTCGGTCAGCGACCAGGACAGCACGAAGGGATAGGTCAGATAGCAATGCACCCGCGCCACCTGCAGCAGCGACAGGTAATCGTCATAGGGCACCCGCCCCAGGAAATGCACGCGCCCGAGGTCCAGATCGCCGCCGACCTCGGCCAGCAGCTTCTCCTTCCAGCTGCCCGCGTCATGGGGCTTGCCGCCATAGCTGACGCCCTCGGACCCGATCAGCACGACCTGCGCATCGGGCCTTTCGCGCAGCACCCGCGGCAGCGCCCACATGAAGACGTGGAACCCGCGGTAAGGTTCCAGCGACCGCGACACGAAGCCCAGCACCTCGTCGCCCGCGCGCAGCACGCGCCCGTCGGGCAGCGTCAGGGCGGCATCGGGGTTCGGGGCCACGCGGTCCGTGTCGATCCCGTCATGCATGACGCCGATCTTGCCGCGCAGTTCCGGCGGAAAGCTGTCGGCCTGGTAACGCGTGGGCGCGATTGCCGCGTCGGCCTGCAGAACGCCCTGCAGCAGATGCGCCGACCGCGCGACGGTCAGGAAGCGCGTCTCGTCGCGGGCGGGGCTGATCTCGGGGTCGAAGCCCACGTCGTGGCCGCGCGTGCGGTACATCAGCTCGGCATAGACCAGCAGCTTCGCCTCGGGCCAGATCTCGCGCAGGAACAGCGTCTCGCCCCAGCCCGGATGGCCGATGATCACGTCGGGATGGAAGCCGTGCCGGTCGCGCATGGCGCGCGCGCCCCGCGCCGCCAGCAGCCCGCGTTCGGCATGGTCGCTGTAGGTCCGCCCGAGCGCGCTGTCGGTCTGCACCTTCTCGGGCGACTTGTAGCGCAGGACGCGGACGGGGCTGGGCCGCTGGTTGCGTTCGTCGGTCAGGGCCACGACCTCGTGACCGCGTGCCGCGAGGGCCGGGGCAAGATGCGGAAACTGCCCCGGAAAGTTCTGGTGCACGAAGAGGATCTTCATCCGTGGCCGCCCGCAAACGCCGCCTGCAGCAGCGTCCTCGTGTATTCGTGCGACGGGCGGTCATAGATGGCTTCGGTCGGGCCCTGTTCGATCACCTCGCCGGCGCGCATCACCATGATATGGTGCGACATGGCGCGGACGACGCGCAGGTCGTGGCTGATGAACAGGAAGGCCAGCCCGTGCTTGCGCTGCAGGTTGCGCAGCAGCTCGACGATCTGGACCTGGACGGTCATGTCCAGCGCGCTGGTCGGCTCGTCCAGGACCACGACCTTGGGGCGCAGGATCATCGCGCGGGCGATGGCGATGCGCTGGCGCTGCCCGCCGCTGAATTCGTGGGGATAGCGGTGCATCGCCTCGGGCGGCAGCCCCACCTCGGCCATGATGTCAGCCACGAGGCGGCGGCGGTCGGTGCCCTTGTCGACGCCGTGCACGCCCAGCCCCTCGGCGATGATCTGTTCCACCGTCATGCGGGGCGACAGGCTGCCATAGGGGTCCTGGAACACGATCTGCATGTCGCGGCGCAGCGCGCGCAGCTGCGTGCCCTTCCAGCCGCGGATGTCCTGCCCCATGAACAGGACCGGCCCGTCGCTGTCGATCAGCCGCATGATGGCCAGGGCCAGCGTGGTCTTGCCGCTGCCGGATTCGCCCACGATGCCAAGCGTCTCGCCCGCCCGGACGCTGACCGAGGCGCCGTTCACGGCCTTCACATGCCCGACCGTGCGGCGCAGCAGCCCGCGCTGGATGGGGAACCAGACCTTCAGATCCTCGGTCCGGACCAGTTCGGGGGCGTCGGGGGCGACGGGTTCGGCAAGGCCCGTGGGTGCCGCGCCCAGCAGCTTGCGGGTATAGGGGTGCTGCGGATCGGCAAAGATCGCCTCGACCGGGCCTTCCTCGACGATCTCTCCGTCCTTCATGACGCAAACGCGGTCGGCGATGCGGCGCACGATGTTCAGATCGTGGCTGATGAACAGCATGGACAGCCCCTCGGCCGCCTTCAGTTCGGCCAGCAGCTCCAGGATCTGCGCCTGGATGGTGACGTCCAGCGCGGTCGTCGGCTCGTCCGCGATCAGCAATTCGGGGCGGTTCGCCAGCGCCATCGCGATCATGACGCGCTGGCGCTGCCCGCCCGACAGCTGGTGCGGGTAATCGCCCAGCCGCGATTCCGGTTCGCGGATGCCCACGCGGGTCAGCAGTTCCACGATGCGCGCGCGCGCCGCGTCGCCCTGCAGGCCCTGGTGCAGGGCGATGCTCTCGCTCAGCTGCTTTTCCAGCGTGTGCAGCGGGTTGAGCGAGGTCATCGGCTCTTGGAAGATGAAGCTGATGTCGTTGCCGCGAATGTCGCGCAGCGTCTTCTCGGGGGCGCCGACCAGTTCGCGCCCGCCATAGCGGACCGAGCCGCCGACCTGCGCCTGCCCCGCCAGAAGCTGCACCGTGGACAGCGCCGTCACCGATTTGCCGGACCCGGATTCGCCCACCAGCGCGACCGTCTCGCCCCGCCCGATATGGAAGCTGACGCCCTTGACGGCGGGCACGACGCGGCCCTCGGACCGGAAGCCGATGGTCAGGTCGCTGACCTGCAGCACGGGTTCGGCGACCGGGTTCTGATCGGGACGGCTCATCTGAAGGTCTTTCGCGGGTCGAAGGCGTCGCGGATGCCTTCGAAGACGAAGACCAGCAGCGACAGCATGATGGCGAAGGTGAAGAAGGCGGTGAAGGCCAGCCAGGGCGCCTGCAGGTTCTGTTTCGCCTGCAGCGCCATTTCCCCAAGCGACGCCGCCCCCGCGGGCAGGCCGTAGCCGAGGTAGTCCAGCGCGGCCAGGCCGCTGATCGTGCCGGTGACGACGAAGGGCAGCATGGTCAGCGTGGCGACCATGGCGTTGGGCAGGATGTGGCGGAACATGATCTTGCGGTCGCTGACGCCAAGCGCGCGCGCGGCGCGGACATATTCGAAGTTGCGCGCCCTCAGGAACTCGGCCCGGACGACGCCCACAAGCGCGGGCCAGCCGAACAGGATGGTGACGAAGACCAGCAGCCAGAAGCTGCGCCCCAGGATCGCGAACAGGATGATGATGACGTACAGGCTGGGGGTCGAGGCCCAGATCTCCAGCACCCGCTGGAAGATCAGGTCCGTCCGCCCGCCGAAATAGCCCTGCACCGCCCCCGCCGCGATGCCGATGGTCGATGCCACCACCGTCACGATCAGCGTGAACAGGATCGAGGTGCGGAAGCCGTAGATCACCCGCGCCAGCACGTCGCGCGCCGTGTCGTCGGTGCCCAGCCAGTGATCGCCATCGGGCGCACTGGGGGCCGTGCCCACGTTGTTGATCGTGCGGAAATGATAGGGGACGGGCGGCCAGATCATCCAGCCCTGCTCGGCCTTGGGCACGCCCGCGCTGCCGTCATGGACGGCCTCGATATACCCCTCGGGGTCGTCCCAGCATTCCTCGCGCCCGCCCGACACGATGAGGCACTGCACCGCCTCGTCGCGATAGATGGCCTCGGTCCCGAAATCGCCCCCGAAGGCCGTTTCCGGATAGAAGCGATAGGCCGGCACGAACAGGTCGCCGCGATAGCTGACGAGGATCGGTTTGTCGTTGGCCACGATCTCGGCGAACATCGAGACGACGAACAGGACCGAGAAGATCACCAGCGACCAGAAGGCGCGGCCGTTGCTGCGGAAGTTGCGCCAGCGGCGGCGGTTCAGTTCGGACATGGCCATCAGCCGGCCCTTTTTTCAAAGTCGATGCGCGGATCGACGAAGACATACATCAGGTCGGACAGGATCCCGACGACAAGGCTCAGCAGCCCGAAGACATAGAGCGTGCCGAATATCACCGGGTAATCGCGCTGCACCGCCGCCTCGAAGCCCAGGCGCCCAAGGCCGTCCAGCGAGAAGATCGTCTCGATCAGGATGGATGATCCGAAGAACACGCCCAGGAACATCGCCGGAAAGCCCGCGATCACGATCAGCATCGCGTTGCGGAAGACGTGGCCGTACAGCACCCGCCTCTCGGTCAGGCCCTTGGCGCGGGCGGTCATCACGTATTGCTTGTTGATCTCGTCCAGGAAGCTGTTCTTGGTCAGCAAGGTCAGCGTGGCGAAGCTGCTGATCGTCGCCGCGATCACCGGCAGCGTCGCGTGCCAGGCATAGTCCTTGATCTTGCCCCAGGCAGACAGGTCCGCGAAATTGTCCGAGGTCAGCCCCCGCAGCGGGAAGACCTGCCAATAGCTGCCGCCCGCGAACAGCACCATCAGGATGACCGCGAACAGGAAGGCCGGGATCGCATAGGCCATGATGATCACGCCCGAGGTCCAGGTGTCGAAGCGCGACCCGTCCCTGACCGCCTTGCGGATGCCAAGCGGGATCGAGATCAGATAGGCGATGATCGTGGACCACAGCCCCAGCGTGATCGACACGGGCATCTTTTCCACCACCAGGTCCACCACGCTGATCGAGCGGAACCAGCTGGTCCCGAAATCGAAGCGGACATAGTTCCACAGCATGGTGAAGAAGCGTTCGACCGGCGGCTTGTCGAAGCCGAATTCCTGTTCAAGCTGGGCGATGAATTCGGGCGGCAGGCCGCGCGCGCCCTCGTACCGTTCCTGGGATGCGCCCATCCCGGCCTCGGCCCCGCCGCCGGAAATGTTGCGCAGCGCGTCGCCTTCGCCCTGGATCTGCGCCGCGATCTGTTCGATCGGGCCGCCCGGCACGAATTGCGTCAGCGTGAAATTGACCAGCATGATGCCGATCAAGGTGGGGATGATCAGCAGCAAACGCCGCAGGATATAGGCGCCCATCAGCCTGTCCTTCTGCCCGCCCTCGGGGTCGTTCCGGGCCTTGGCGGCCCGTGTTCACTTGCCTTGCTTGTCGGCAATTCCATCACGGAAATCAAGCCGCAAGCCGTGTCACCTCAGCCCGCCCGCATCGCGCAGCGCATCCGCCTTGGCCTGGTCATACCACCAGAAGTCCAGTTCCCCCAGGTCGAAGGGCGGCAGCGTGTCGGGGCGGCCGAAGATGTCGTAATGCGCGATCAGGTGCTGGCCGTTATACCATTGCGGCACCCAGAAGCGCAGCGCACGCAGCGTCCGGTCCAGCGCATGCGCGGCGGTGGTCAGATCCTCTTGCGTGTCGGCGGCCTCGATCGTCGCGATCAGGCTGTCCACCGCAGGGTTCGCAAGCCCCATCGAGTTGAAGACGTCGTCCACATTGGCCGAGCCGAAATACTGCTGCAGGTTCGCGCCCGGGATGGCGTCCTGCCCCAGGTGGTCCGAGATCATGTCGAAATCGTGCCCGCGCTTGCGGTTCTCGTATTCGGCATTGTCCACGCGGGTGTTGCGCGCGTCGATCCCAAGGCGGCGCAGGTTCTGGACGAAGGGGTTGATCACGCGGTCGAAGGTCTGGCTGTCGTTCAGGATCTCGAGCGACAGGACGCGGCCATCGGCATTGCGGCGCATCCCGTCCGACCCCACGGTCCAGCCCGCCTCGTCCAGAAGGGCCGCCGCCTTGCGCAGGTTGCCGCGATCGGCCTGCCTTTCGCCGCTGACGGGGGGACTGACCGCATCCTCGGTCAGCACGCCTTCGGGCAGGTCGGCGGCCAGCGGCTCGAGCAGGGCCAGCTCTGCCTCGGTCGGGGGGCCCTCGGCCTCCAGCTCGCTGTTGTCCCAGAAGCTCTCGACCCGGTCATAGAGGCCGTAGAACAGCGAGGCGTTCGACCATTCGAAGTTGAACATCAACCCGATCGCCTCTCTGACGCTGATGTCCTGCCAGTCGGGGCGGCGCAGGTTCAGTACCCAGGCCTGCCCCGAGGCGATGTTGCCGTCTGGCAGTTCCTCCTTGACGACCCAGCCCTTCTGCAGGGACGGAAAATCGTAGCGGGTCGCCCAGATGATGCTGCTGACCTCGCGACGGAAGGTGTATTCGCCCGCCTTGAACGCCTCGAAGGCGGCATCGTAATCGGCGAAATACTCGAACCGGATGCGGTCGAAATTGTGCCGCCCGCGATTGATCGGCAGATCGGCGCCCCAGTAATCGGGGTCGCGTTCCCAGGTCACGTTGCGGTTGATATCGGCCTTGCCGAAGACATAGGGGCCGGACCCGATCATCGGCGTCCGCATGGGCTGTTCCAGGTCGCGGTCGTTCTCCTCGAAATCCTTGGCGCTGAAGATCGGCAGCCCGCCGACCGACTGGATCACGTCGCGGCGCGGATAATCGGGGGTGAAGTCGAAGCGGATCGTGTGATCGTCGATCACCGTGGCGCTGGCCACCTGCTGGGCGATCACCACGCGGAAGGACGACAGCCCCTTGGTGCGCAGCGTCTCATAGCTGAACAGCACGTCGTTCGCGGTCAGGGGCGTGCCGTCGCTGAACCTCGCCTCGGGGCGCAGGTGGAAGATCACCCAGTCGCGGCTTTCGGGATATTCGATGCTTTCGCACAGCAGGCAATAGGCCGCGCCCACCTCGTCGGCGGTGCCGGTCAGGATGGATTCCAGCATCACCGTGGACAGCACCGCCGCCCGCCCCCGGAAGGTGAACGGATTGTAGTTGTCGAAGCCCGTCGAGTTCGGGATCGATTCGGCGATCTCTCCGCCCTTGGGCGCATCGGGCTTCACATAGGGCAGATGGTCGAAATCGGCGGGCAGCGCCGGTTCCCCGAAGGTCCCGATCCCGTGCGAGCGTATCGTCCCTTCGGAGTCCTGCGCGTGGCCGGGCATGGCCGTTGCCATCAGGATGAGGCCGAAAAGGGCGGTGCGGCGCATGGGCGATCCTCCGGGTGCGTGGTCGCGCAAGGCTAGGCCAGCGGCGGCGACCGCTTCAAGCCGCGATTTCGTGAGGACGCGCGCCCCGAATGCGAAACGCCGCCCCAAGGCGGGGCGGCGTTCGATCGTCGCGATCCAGACGGGATCAGGAATTCTGTGAGATCAGGAATTCTGTTCGAGGAAGGCGATCAGGTTCGCGCGTGCCTGCGGATCCTTCAGGCCGGCAAAGCTCATGGCCGTGCCCGACACGACACCGCGCGGGTTTTCCAGGAACGCCTGGAGCGGCTCGGGCTCCCATGCCGGAACCTCGGCGGCGTGGTCCTGCATCGCGCCGCTGTAGCCGAAGCCGTCGACCGAGGCGACCGCGCGACCCACGACGCCGTTCAGGTGCGGACCGACGCCGTCGGTGCCGTCCAGCGCGTGGCACGAACGGCACTTGGCCCATTCACGCTCGCCCGCGGCGGCATCGGCCGATTCCATCAGCGAGGCAAAGTCGATCTCTTCCTCTTCCTCGGCGCCCCCTGCGGCGCTTTCGGGAACGGGGATCGAATAGGCCTGCGTGATCTCGCCCTCGCCATGGTCTTCGCCGTGACCGCCTGCGTGGCCGGCCGGTCCGACATGGAAGATCGCTGTCGCGGCCCAGTTCGCCAGCATCAGGAAAAGCAGGGCGCCGATGAATGCGCCGGCTGCCTTGGTCAGGGTCATGGTGTTGAACATCGCGTGCGGTCCCCGCCTTGGTAAGCTCTGCAAGTCGTTGGACATCTATCCGCTTTCGCTTTGGCTGATCAAGGTATAGTTACCAGCGCCTGGGGATATTCGACATCAGCGGGGCAGAAGCCATGACCACGAACCGCATCGCGTTCCAGGGGGAACTGGGCGCATACAGCCACGAGGCCTGCAAGGCCGCCCGGCCCGACATGGAGGCCCTGCCCTGCCGCACCTTCGAGGATGTCATCGATGCCGTGCGCAACCACGATGCCGACCTGGCCATGCTGCCGGTCGAGAATTCGACCTATGGCCGCGTCGCCGACATCCATCACCTGCTGCCGGAATCGGGCCTGCACATCGTCGACGAGGCCTTCGTGCGCGTCCATATCAGCCTGCTGGCCGTGCCCGGCACCCCCCTGTCCGAGATCCGCGAGGCCATGAGCCACCCGGTCCTGCTGGGCCAGTGCCGCGGCTTCCTGCGCGAACACGGCATCCGCGCGATCACCGGCGCCGACACCGCCGGATCGGCCAAGGAGGTCGCCTCGCGCGCGCATCCGCCGCTGGCCGCGTTGGCAGCACCCCTTGCGGGCGACATCTACGGGCTGGAACGCCTGGCCGACCAGATCGAGGACCGGTCCAACAACACGACGCGCTTCCTGATCATGTCGCGCGATCCCGACATGACGCGGCGTGCCGACCGGATGCTGACCAGCTTCGTCTTCCGCGTCCGCAACATTCCGGCCGCGCTCTACAAGGCGATGGGCGGATTCGCGACGAACGGCGTGAACATGACCAAGCTGGAAAGCTACATGGTGGACGGCGTCTTCACCGCGACGCAGTTCTATGCCGATATCGAGGGCCACCCCGAGGATGCGAATGTCGCGCTGGCCCTGGACGAGCTGCGCTACTTCACCTCGACGCTGGACATCCTGGGCGTCTATCCGGCCGACCCCCTGCGAGAGGCGCAGCTGACGGGCGAGTGATCGCCCGCGCCCTCAGGCGCGCATCAGTTCCACGTATTCGCGGATGCGCCGCTCGAAGCGCTTGTCCAGCTCGGACTTGCCCAGCTTGGCGGTCTGCAGCATCAGCCGCGCCTTCATGTTGCGCGGGCGGATCTCCAGCTCGAAGATCAACCGGGACTTGCTGCGGTTCAGCGCGACGACGGTGGCGTTGATCGTCATGTCCAGCGCCTCCGAGCGGCCCTGCATGCCGATCGCCTCGGGGCGGTCGAAGCGGTCCACCGACAGCTTCAGCTTGCGCGCCTTGCCGCGCCAGTCGAAGCCGATGCGCCAGCCCATGACGGTGCCCGGATCCTTGGCCGGGTCGATGCGCACCACGCTCGCCCCGCGAGAGATCAGCATCCTTTCCAGCGCGTCGAAGTCGCCGATGGCGGCAAACAGCTGCTCTGCAGGGATTTCCTGGTCTATACGCGTGGAGAATTTCATCCGGAACAACCCGCCTGAAGTTGATGTGCCACCGGTGCCGCCGAGGCCTTCGTCCGGCTGATAGTCCAGATTGGGATGCGTGTTCAACCAAGTCGTCAACATCGCGGCTCCTCCTCTGCGTGCACGTCGTCCCGCGTCCGTCCCCTGTCTGCAGATCTTACCCGGACTGCCCTTCATTGATGCAGTTCATCGGTACAGCCATCAACCCACGGTTGTCGCCAAAGGGATAGGTTCCTGACCGGACGCGCGGATCGACCCTTTCGCGGGGGGTTGCATCCGCATCGCAGCCGTCATATCTGACGCCCCGAGAGGTTGGCGCGGGCAAGCGCCTCGCCAACTCGGTCAGGTCCGGAAGGAAGCAGCCGTAACGAGTCCCGTTTGGGTCGTTGTCCAGCCTCTCACCCTTCAATCCATTGGCAGTCGATCCACTTGACGCGTTTCGCGAACGATCAGTCTTGCCGCGACCTTCCCCAAGGCAGAACCGGCCGAGCATACCACACATGTAGCGTGCGACGCTTTATCCGCGGGGGCAGCGCTCAAGCGGCTTGTTAAGGAAGGCCGCTTTGGGTCCTATGAAGAATGCCAGCACAGGCAGTATCTTGCCGATCGCTTCAAGAGGGCTTCAGGTTGCAAAGTTACCGCAGGGAGATCGACGGCCTCAGGGCGGTGGCGATTCTGCCCGTCCTGCTTTTCCACTTCGAGATCCCGGGCCTTTCCGGCGGTTTCGTCGGCGTGGACATCTTCTTCGTGATATCGGGCTTCCTGATCGGCGGAATCCTCTGGGACGAATTGAGCAGGACCGGTCGCATCGACCTGATCCGTTTCTATCAGCGACGCATCCGTCGTCTTGCGCCCGTCTACTTCGCGGTGATCACGGCATGTCTGATCGTCGGCTGGGCAATCATGCTGCCCTTCGACTTCCGCGCCCTGGGCAAGGAGATCATCAGCTCCTCCGTCTATCTCTCGAACGTCTACTTCTTCACGCAGGCGGGTTATTTCGACAGTGTCGCCAAGGAAAAGATCCTGCTGCACACCTGGTCCCTGTCGATCGAGGAGCAGTTCTACATCTTCCTGCCGCTGGTGCTGATCGTTCTGGCTTCGGTGCGGCGGTGGCTGCCCATGGTGCTGTGCCTGCTGGGGCTTGGGTCGCTGGTGGCCTGCATCGTGCTGACGCCGATCTCTCAGACGGCGGCCTTCTACCTGTTCCCGTTGCGCGCATGGGAGCTGCTGGCCGGCGTCCTCCTTGCGATCATGGGCCACAAACGCGGGCTCAGCTGGGATCTGCATCCCCTGCTTTCATGGGTCGGTCTTGCATTGATGGCGGTGGGCATCCTGACGCTTGACGCGGATCAGCGCTTTCCGGGCTGACGGGCACTGCTGCCGGTCGTGGGTGCGGTGCTGGTCATCGCGAACGGTCGGAATCCGAACGGCGTGAACACGTTGCTGCGCAGCCGGGCGTTGGTCTTCATCGGCCTCATCTCCTATTCGCTCTATCTGTGGCATTGGCCGCTGGCGACGCTTTGGACGTATTACTTCGGCAGCCTCGGCCCCCTTTGGCAGCGGCTTGTGCTGATCATGCTATCGCTGGCCCTGCCGACGCTCAGCTGGCGGTTCATCGAAACCCCGATGCGCCGCGCGCAGCTGTCGGTTCGCGGGCTGTTTCTGGGAACCGGGCTGGCAACGGGCACGGCGCTTGCGGCAGGCGCGGTGATTTACCTGGGCGACGGACTGGCGCGGCGTTTCCCGCCGCAGATCCTGACCCATATCCAGGCCACGCAGGATTTCAACCAGAACTGGCAGCGCTGCAGCGTGCCCCGGACCGGCGATCTGGCAGGGGTCGAGCTGTGTCCCATCGGCCCCGAGGGTGAGCCTCGCATCCTGATCTGGGGCGACAGCCATGTCCGCGCCTTCAAGGAAGGCCTCGAACAGGCGGCGTTCGACGCCGATGTTCCGGCCCTCGTGATCTGGCGCGCCGGGTGCCCGCCGCTTTTCGGGCTGGAGAAGACCGAGAACAGCACGACGCAAGCGCAGGATGCGGCCTGCAGCGATGCCAACCGCCGGATCCGAGGCGCGCTGGAAGGCTCGGACAGGTTCGATACCGTGCTGCTTGTCGGGCGCTGGACCTACTATACCGAAGGCGCCGGTATCGGGCTTGACGCGCACAACACCATCAGCGTCACAGGCACCGATCAGGCTGCTCTGTCCCAACCGCAGCTGATGCAGCGCGCCATGACGGACACCGTCGCCCGCCTGCGGCAATCCGGGCGACAGGTCTTCGTCCTTCGGCAGGTCCCCGAAATTCCGACATACGATTCCCGCATCGTGTCGCGCAAACTGGCGCATTCGGGCCTTGCCGAAGCCGAAGTGGCCGAGATCGCCAGCGTTCCGCGCGCGGCGATCGCCAGCCGCAACAGCAATGCGGATGCGATGCTGACCGCATCTGGCGCGGCGCTGCTGGATCCCTGGCCGTTGGTCTGTGACGATCAGACCTGCTCGGCCATGGCAGGCGGATTTGCCGGGTATTTCGACAACAATCACATCACGAACACCAACGCGATCCGACTGCGAGAGCTGTTCCTGCCTGTATTCCGGGCCGAAGGCGGCTGAGGCGGACATGGATCAAACTCGCATGACACCCAGATCTCCGGGCAAGACGTCCCAGAAGAAAGACCGCCGCCAATGAACGCAGAACGGCCAAAGGTTACCGTTATCACAGGTGCAAGTGCCGGCCTTGGCCGAGCACTCTGCCAACAGTTCCTGCAGCATGGCAGCGTCGTCGCCGGGATCGCCCGGCGCGAGGCCGAACTGGCAGAGCTGGCCGCCCTTCATCCCGACAGGTTCCTGCCCGTCCCCGCCGATATCGCCGATACCGCCGCGGTCGATGCCGCATTCGACCGCATCCGAGAGGTATGCGGCCCGGTGTCCACGCTGATCAACAACGCCGCCGTGCACCCCCGCCGCAGCATCCTGGACGAAACGGCGGCCAGCTTCGAACGGACGATGCAGGTCAACCTGACCGGCATGGTGGCCTGCACGGTTCAGGCATTGCGGGATATGGTGCCTGCCGGCCAGGGGCGGATCGTCAACGTCACCAGCTATGCCGGCGATGCGCCTGCGCCCCTTTCTGCCGCCTATTCCGTGTCGAAAGGGGCGTGCCGGATATTCACCAAGTCACTGGTCGCGGATCTGCATGCAGAGTTTCCCCATATCGTCGTCAGCGAATGGATCCCCGGCATCATGAACACCGAGATGGGGCCAGCGCACGGGATCGACCCCCGGCTTGCGGCGCGGTGGGGCTACAGGTTGGCGCAGATGCAGGATCCGGGCCTTGCGGGCATCCTGTTCGAACGGGACAGCTCGGTCGTCCCGCCCAGGGGCCTGCGGCAACGGATCAGGGAACGGCTGACAGGACGCCGCCCGACCCGGATCATGCTGGACTGAATCTTCGTTTCAGGCGCGACCGAACCGGGATCCGGAAAGAAATTCCATCAGTCTGCGGATTTCGCGGAACCATGTTCCCGTCGCCGTGTTTTGCATGTCCTGCAGGCAGGCAACACGAACACCCCCATGGCGCAGCAGCCCATTTCACAGTGATCCAGTACCCCGTTCCGCTGAACGACCCTCCGGGCCGCCTGCCTGCAGCACACCTTCCGAGACAGGACCAAGACATGATCAAGGCATATGCCGCGCAGGAAGCGCATGGTGAATTCGCACCTTTCGAATACGATCCCGGCCCGCTCGGGGCACATGACGTCGAGATCTCGGTCGCACATTGCGGGGTCTGCCACAGCGACATGTCCATGTGGGAGAACGAGTGGGGCATCGCGTCCTTTCCCTTCGTCGGCGGCCACGAGGTCGCGGGCACCATCGCGGCGGTCGGCTCGCATGTGACGGGGCTGAAGGTCGGCGACCGCGTGGGTCTGGGATGGCAGTCGGGTTACTGCAACCACTGCATGCAGTGCCTTGGCGGCAACCAGAACCTGTGCCCCGACCAGCAGCCGACGATCATCGGCCATCATGGCGGCTTTGCCGATCGCGTCCGCGCGCAGGAAACCGCCGTCATCCGCATCCCCGACCAGATGGAGCTGCGCGACGCGGGCCCGCTTCTGTGCGGCGGCATCACCGTCTTCAACCCCTTCGTGCAGTTCGGCATCCGACCGACCGACCATGTCGCGGTCATCGGCATCGGCGGCCTTGGGCATCTTGCGCTGCAATTCGCCCGCGCGTGGGGCTGCGAGGTCACGGCCTTCACCAGCGAATCGAAGATGGACGAGGCGCGCGAAATGGGCGCCCATCACTGCGTCAATTCGCGTGACGCCGACGCGATCGCGGGCGCCAAGGGACGCTTCGACCTGGTGCTGTCCACGGTCGCGGTCAAGATGGACTGGAACGCCATCATGGAGACACTGAAGCCGCAGGGCCGCCTGCACATGGTCGGCATCACGCCCGAGCCGCTGGATGTGGGCGCCTTCCCGCTGGTCGCCGGTCAGCGCAGCATCTCGGGTTCGCCCGTCGGTGCGCCCGCGACGCTGAACACGATGATGGAATTCGCCGCGCGCCACGGGATCAGCCCCGTGACCGAGCATTTCCCGATGTCGCGCATCAACGACGCCTTCGCCCATCTCGAGGACGGAAAGGCGCGTTACCGCATCGTGCTGGACAATGCCTGATCACGGGGCCTGATCGCGGCCAAGTCTGACAATCGCGGGGGCCGCAGATCGGTTGTGGCCCCCGTCGCCCTTGGCTAAGGTGGCGCGACGCCCGAGGGAGCCATGACGGACAGCAAAGCAGCATACCAGGTTCTGGCCCGCAAGTACCGCCCCGAGACCTTCGCGGACCTCGTGGGTCAGGACGCGATGGTCCGCACCCTGAAGAACGCATTCGCCGCCGATCGCATCGCGCAGGCATTCATCATGACCGGCATCCGCGGGACCGGCAAGACGACGACCGCGCGCATCATCGCCAAGGGCATGAACTGCATCGGCCCCGACGGCACGGGCGGCCCGACGACCGAACCCTGCGGGGTCTGCGAACATTGCACGGCCATCAGCGAAGGCCGCCATGTCGACGTGATGGAGATGGACGCCGCATCCCGCACCGGCGTCGGCGACATCCGCGAGATCATCGAGAGCGTGCATTACCGGGCGGCCAGCGCGCGCTACAAGATCTATATCATCGACGAGGTTCACATGCTGTCTACCAGCGCGTTCAACGCGCTGCTGAAGACGCTGGAGGAACCGCCCCCCCATGTGAAGTTCATCTTCGCCACGACCGAGATCCGCAAGGTTCCCGTGACGGTGCTGTCGCGCTGCCAGCGCTTCGATCTGCGCCGGATCGAGCCCGAGGTGATGATCGCGCTGCTGAAGCGCATCGCGGATGCCGAGGGCGCGCAGATCGCCGATGACGCGCTGGCGCTGATCACGCGGGCGGCCGAAGGCTCGGCCCGCGATGCGACCAGCCTCCTGGACCAGTCGATCAGCCACGGCGCGGGCGAGACGACCGCCGAACAGGTCCGCGCGATGCTGGGCCTTGCCGATCGCGGGCGGGTCATCGACCTGTTCGACATGATCCTGCGCGGCGATGCGGCGGCGGCGCTGACGGAACTGCAATCGCAATATGCCGATGGCGCGGACCCCGTGGCCGTGCTGCGCGACCTGGCCGAGATCACGCACTGGATCTCGGTCGCGAAGATCACGCCCGACGCGCTGGAGGACCCGACCGTTTCCCCCGAGGAACGCAGCCGCGGCAAGGCGCTGTCGGACCAGCTGGCGATGCGTGTGCTGTCGCGCCTGTGGCAGATGCTGCTCAAGGCGCTGGAAGAGGTCTCGGCCGCGCCCAACGCGATGATGGCTGCGGAAATGGCGATCATCCGGCTGACCCATGTCGCCGACCTGCCCGACCCCGAGGCGCTGATCCGCCGCGTGCAGCAAGCGCAAAACGCGGGCGAATTCGCGCGCGGACCTTCGGTGGCGGGCGCGCAGGCGACCCAAGCACCGCAGGCCGTGCGCCGCGCCCGCCCTGCACCCGTCGCGCAGGCGCACGGAAACGCGGCGACGGCGCTTGCCGTGGCCCCGCAGCTGGTCGAGAGCTTTCCGGATTTCGAAAGCGTCGTGGACCTGATCGCCCGCATGCGCGACATGACGCTGCTGGTGATGGTCGAACGCCACGTCGCGCTGGTCCGCTACAGCCCCGGCCGGATCGAGTTCGAGCCCCGCGACAACCCGCCCGCCGATTTCGCCCAACGCCTGGCCGAACGCCTGCGCGGCTGGACCGGCGGGCAGCGTTGGGCCGTGACAATCGCCAATGGCGGCGGTGCCCCAACCATCGCCGAGGCGCGCGAGGCCGAGGCCCGCGCCGCCCGCGAACGCGCGCTGGAGCTGCCCATCGTCCAGCAGGTGATGGCAGCCTTTCCCGGCGCGAAGCTGACCGACGTGAAACGCGTGGCCCCTGCCCCGACCGAGATCGCGGTCGAGGCCGATGGCGCGACCAATCCCCATGACAGCGGCACCGGCCCCGTGGCCGAGGTCGACGAATGGGACCCCTTCGAAGACGAGGACTGAGACATGATCAAGGGTTTGGGCGGACTTGGCGACATGGCCAAGATGATGAAGACCGCCAAGGAAATGCAGGAACGCATGACCCAGATACAGGAGGAGATGGCCAACATCACCGTGACCGGCGAATCCGGTGCGGGGCTGGTCAAGGCCACCTGCTCGGCCAAGGGAGAGCTGAAGTCGCTGGACATCGACCCCTCGATCTTCGTGCCCTCGGAAAAGGAGGTGGTCGAAGACCTGATCCTGGCCGCCGTCAAGGAGGCGCAGCGCCTGGCCGAGGACAAGATGCAGTCGGAAATGTCGCGCATGGCCGAAAGCCTCGGGCTGCCGGCGGGCATGAAGCCCCCGTTCTGATCCTCGGATGGAAGGCGGTGGCGACGATATCCAGGCGCTGATCACGCTGATGGCGCGTCTGCCGGGGCTTGGCCCCCGGTCGGCCCGCCGCATCGTGCTGTCGCTGATCCGCAGGCGGGACACGCAGATGGTCCAGCTGGCGCAGCTTCTGGACCGCGTTGCCGTCAATTCCCGCGAATGTCTGTCCTGCGGCAATGTCACCGACCGCGACATCTGCCCCATCTGCGCCGATCCCGCGCGCGCCACGGGCGAGATCTGCGTGGTCGAGGACGTGGCCGACCTGTGGGCGCTGGAACGCGGGCGCGCCTTTCGCGGTCGCTATCACGTTCTTGGCGGAACGCTGTCGGCCCTGGACGAGATCGGCCCCGAGGATCTTGGCATCCCGCGCCTGATATCGCGCATCCACGAGGATGGCGTGACCGAGGTGATCCTTGCGCTGAACGCGACCGTGGACGGGCAGACGACTGCGCATTACATCGCCGACGCGCTGGAGGGGTCGGAGGTCGCCGTGACCGGTCTGGCCCAGGGCGTGCCCATCGGGGGCGAGCTGGACTACCTGGACGACGGCACGATCAGCGCGGCATTGCGCGCGCGCAGGCGCCTGTGACGAAGAAGGGCCGCCCCACCGGGCGGCCCCTTTCATTCGCGGATCAGGCGTCCAGCTTCTCGACCCTCGGGGTCTCCTTCGAGATCTCGATGCGGCGCGGCTTCAGCGCCTCGGGGATCTCGCGGACCAGATCGACATGCAGCATGCCGTCGACATGGCTTGCGCCCTGCACGCGCACATGATCGGCCAGCGTGAACTTGCGCTCGAAGGCGCGGGTCGCGATGCCGCGATGCAGGAAGGTGCGGGCCTCGTCCTCTTCGGCCTTGCGGGCCGAGACGATGACGGCGCCGTCGCGCATCTCGACGTTCAGGTCGTCGGCTGCGAAGCCTGCCACGGCGATCGAGATGCGATAGGCGTTCTCGCCCGTCTTCTCGATGTTGTAGGGGGGATAGGTGGGGGCGGACACGTCGGCGCTGAGCGCGCGGTCCATCACGTCGGCCAGCCGGTCGAAACCGATCGAGGCACGGTAGAGCGGCGTGAGATCGAAATTGCTACGCATTGTGGTCACATCCTTGTTCAAGCGATGATCGTGATGCTTCCCGTCTTCGGGCAAGCGGTCGTGCCGACGCCGTCATGGCCGCCGGTCCAATTGATCTAGGATCGCCGCGCGGCGCTTCAAGACCCGTTTCGGGGTCTTTCGCAGGATCGAAACCCGACCTAGTGTCGCGTGATGGACGCCCTCGACCTGATCAGCCACATCCGTCTCAGCCCGCTGGAAATCGCGGCGCTGATCCTGCTTTTCACGACATGGCTGGGGATCGGGCATTTCACCGAACGCCCGCCGCAGGGCATCCCGTCGGTGTCGGTCCTGATGAAGCGTTACCGCCGCGAATGGATGCGCCATTTCATCACGCGCCAGCCGCGCATCTTCGACGGCAACATCCTGTCCAGCCTGCGCGAGGGGACGGCCTTCTTCGCATCGGCCTGCATGATCGCGACGGGCGGCCTTCTGGCGCTGATCGGCAATGCCGAGCGTCTGCGCGGCATCGCCGCCGAGCTGGAGCTGAGCCCCACAGCCGAGACCGGATGGGAGCTGCGCCTGCTGATCACCATGTTCTTCGTGGTGAACGCCTTCCTGAAATTCGTCTGGGCGCATCGCCTGTTCGGATATTGCGCCGTCATGATGGCCGCCGTCCCGAACGAGCCCGAGGACCCGACCGCCATGCCCCGCGCGATGCAGGCGGCCGACCTGAACATCACCGCCGCGCGCAGCTTCAACGCGGGGCTGCGCAGCGTCTATTTCGCGCTCGGATCGCTCGGCTGGCTCGCGGGGCCCTGGGCATTGATGCTGGGCACCGCGATGGTCCTGTTCGTCACCTGGAGGCGAGAGTTCAACTCGACCTCGAGGGCGGTCATCCTGCGTTCGCTGCCGCCGCCCGACCTGCCCGATCTCGCACGGTGGCCAGACCCAGCACGACCGCCCCGGCAGCGGTAAGCGCGATCCCGACCAAGCCGGTCGACCGCCAGCCCCAGCCCGCGGCCAGTGCCATCCCCGCAAGGAACGGCCCAAGCGCGTTCGCCGCGTTGAAGGCCGCGTGGTTCATCGCGGCGGCCATGTTCTGCGCGTCGCCCGCGACCTCCATCAGGCGGGTCTGCAGCGGGATCACCAGCCCCGCACCAAGCGCAAGCAGGAACGAAGACAGCACCATCAGCACCCAGTCGCCCACCACCGCCGATGCGAAGGCCTGCGTCAGCGCCATCGAGGCCAGCGCGATGAAGGATGCGCGGGTCGTGCCCATCGCCTCGGTCACGCGCCCCGAGATCCAGGTCCCGAGCGTGCCGCCCACGCCGAACACCGCCAGCGCCAGCGGGATCGCATAGCCCGGCGGGTTCGCGTTCGCCAGCATCGAGGCCGTCAGGAAGGCATAGACCGCGAACAGCCCGCCAAAGCCGATGGCACCCACGGCCAGCGTCCACAGCACGCGCGGGTTCTTCAGCGCCTGCAATTCGTCCCAGGGGCGCGCATCGGGGTTGCCGCCGACGCGCGGCGCGACCTTCAGGATCGCCCAGGCCGAGATCAGCGCGATCACCCCCGGCATCCCGAAGCCGAAGCGCCAGCCGATCACCTGCCCGAACCAGCCGGCCAGCGGCACGCCGAAGATATTGGCGACGGTCAGGCCCATGATGACCTGCGCCGCCCCCCGCGCCCGCTGCCCCACCGGCAGCGCATCCGCGGCATAAAGCATGGCGACCCCCAGGAACCCGCCATGCGGCAGCCCCGCAAGAAAGCGCGCGCCGGCCAGCAGCGCAAAGCCCGGCACCATCGCGGCCAGCAGGTTCATCACGCCATAGAAGGCCATCAGCGCCGCAAGGAAACGGCGGCGCGGCAGCCTGGCCCCCATCATCGCCGTGATCGGCGCACCGATCACCACGCCGATGGCATAGGCGCTGATGACATGGCCCGCCTGCGGTTCCGTCAGGCCCAGATCGGCTTGGAAATAGGGCAGCAGCCCCATCGCGGCGAATTCGGAGGTGCCGATGGCGAAGGCGCCAAGGGCCAGCGCCAGGATGGCGGCGCGGAAATCTGTGCTCTGTGTCATGTCACTGGCTCTTGTGGCGGGCTGATACCTGCGAGTCAGTACATCGCGCCGCGTTTTTCAAGTCGTCTGGCGGTAAAGCAGCATTGCACTGCGTGCAATGCCGATCAGAGGGCTCCTCGCCCGACCATCACCCAGATGATGGCCGCGCCGAGAAGCAGAAGCCCGAACACCACCGTCGCCGTCAGGCTGATCGCGCGGCCCTGGAATCGCGCGATCTCGCCCAGGGGCTGCAGATGCGCCAGCAGCGCGGCATGGGCGCGGCCCAGATCGGCCAGGGGCAGCTGGCGCGCGATGCGGGGGCTGCGGGCCAGGATGTCGGCCTCGGCCAGGCGCTTGGCCTTGCGGCGCAGGCGGTCGGGCAAGGCGCCGCCCCGGCGCCGGACCATGGTGGACAGATCGAAGCGTTCGCCGCGCCGGGCACCGCCAAAGCGCGATGCCATCAGTTGCGCGATCTCGTCCGCCATGGCGGGGATGTCCTCGAAGCTGTCGGGCTTGCGTGTCATGGCGGCAGACTAGACGGGATGGCGGGCGGGCGCCAGACGCTCTAACACTGAGGGCATGAAGCTGAATCACACCACCATCGGTCCGCAGGACGGGCTGCCCGTCCTTCTGGTCCATGGCCTTTACGGCCAGGGCCGCAACCTGGGCGCGCAGGCCCGCAGGCTGGCCGAGACGCGGCCCGTCACCACCGTCGATCTGCGCAATCACGGCGACAGCCCGCACGACCCGGATGCAAGCTATGCCGCGCTGGCGGGCGATCTGGCCGCGATGATCGACGATCTGGGCGGCAAGGTCGATCTGGTCGGGCATTCGATGGGCGGCAAGGCTTCGATGCTGCTGGCGCTGACCCACCCGCAGATGGTGCGCAGGCTGGCCGTGATGGACATCGCGCCCATCGCCTATGGCCACGACCAGACCCGCTATGTCGACGCGATGGAGCGGATGGAGATCGCGCATCTGACCCGCCGCGCCGAGGCAGACCGCGCGATGACGGAACTGGTCCCGGAACGCGGCGTGCGGGCCTTCCTGCTGCAGAACCTGGACCTGAAGGCCGATCCCGTCCGGTGGCGGCTGAACCTCAAGGCGCTGCGCGACCACATGCCCCAGATCGTCGGCTGGCCCGAGGATGCGCCCAGGGGCACGTTCGACGGCAAGGTGCTGGAGATCAAGGGAGAGCTGTCGAGCTATGTCACCGACGAGGGCGAGGCCGCGCTGCGGGCGCATTTCCCGCAGGCCCGCACCGTGACGATCAAGGGCGCAAGCCACTGGCTGCATGCCGACGCCCCGGACGCGGTGGCCGAGACGCTGGCAGTCTTTCTGGGGGACGGACGGGACGCCTGATCAGCGCCCCTCCTCGGCCTCCTGCTCGGACAGGCGCTCGGCCAGCGATTCGGCGCGGGCGGCCAGTTCGGCCATGGATTCCTTCAGCTCGGACGGGATGACCGGAACCTCGACCTTGGGCGGGTTCTGCTGAAGGCGGGAGACCATGCGCTCGGCCTTCTCGGCGCGGTCCTCCATCCCGGCGAAGCGGTCCGCCAGCATCAGGCCGGCCAGCAGCAGCAGCCGCGGTTCGGGGACGCGACCGGCCTGCGACAGGATCTGCTGCGCCTCGGCGTCCAGAAGCTGGGCGGCGCGTTGCAGCAGGCGTTCCTCGCCATCGGCGGCGCCGATGCGATATTCCTTGTGCCCGATCGTGAAATCAACCTCGGCCATGGATCAGCCCTCCTGCCTTGCGGTCGTGTCTTCGGGCAGCCCTGCCCCGTCGCCCGCGACCTCTTGCGGATCGGCGGCGGGGGTGGCGTCATCGGCCAGCAGGCGCTCCAGCTCGGCCATGATCTCGCTCATCTGGGCCATCTCGGCGGCGCGGGCGGCGCGCAGGGCCGATACCTCGGCCTCGAGCGCCTCGCGCATCTCGTCATAGCCGATGCCGCCGGTGGCGTGGGCATCGATCAGGTTGCGGTTCGCGACCGCCAGGTCCTCGTTCGCGGCGGACAGGCGGGCCGCATTCTCGGACGCGGTATCGATACGCGCGCGCAGATCGGCCAGTTCGCCCTCGTGGTCGTGATCGGGGGCGGCCTCCGGGGCCGCGTCCAGCCGTGCCTGCAGTTCGGCATTGCGGGCCAGCGCCGCGTCCAGTTCCGGCCGCAGGTCGCCAGCCGTCGCCGCGGGCCGCATCGAGCGGGCCTCGAGAAGCTGGTCGATCTTGTCGAGTGCTGCGCCGAGCCGGCGTTCGCTGGCTGAAATCTCGCTCATCAGCGTCGGTCCCCTGGTATCTTCCTCCGAATGTTGTGGCATCGAAGGCGGGACAACACAAGAACGGGCGGGAAATCCCGCCCGTTCCAAAGTTCATGCGGCCGTCTCAGGCAAGTTCCCGCCGTTCGGCCATCAGCCCTTTGACGATGGCGAAGCAAGCGCCCAGCAGGACGACCGTGAAGGGCAGACCCGTGGACACGGCCATCGCCTGCAGCGCGATCAGACCGCCGCCGACCAGCAGGGCGATCGCGATCAGCCCCTCGACCAGGCACCAGAAGATGCGCTGCGGAACCGGCGCGTTGACCTTGCCGCCCGCCGCGATCGTGTCGATCACCAGCGAACCGGAATCCGACGAGGTGACGAAGAACACGATCACCAGCACGATGCCGATGAAGCTGGTGATCGAGGACAGCGGCAGCTGCGACAGCATCTCGAACAGCTTCAGTTCCAGCGCCGCGTCGGTGATGCCGGCAAAGCCGCCAAGCGTCATGTCGATGGCAGTGCCGCCCAGTGCCGTCATCCACAGCACCGAGATGACCGAGGGAACGATCAGCACGGCGATCAGGAATTCACGCACCGAACGCCCGCGCGACACGCGCGCGATGAACATGCCGACGAAGGGCGACCAGCTGATCCACCATGCCCAATAGAAGGCGGTCCAGCCGTGGCGGAAGTTGTCGTCGGTGCGGCCGAACGGGTTCGACAGCGGGATCAGCTCGGCGGCGTAATTGCCAAGGTTCGCGAAGAAGCCGCTGAAGATCGCCAGCGTCGGGCCGACCAGGATGACGAAGACCAGAAGCAGGATCGCCAGGATCATGTTCAGTTCCGACAGGCGCTTCACGCCCTTCTCAACGCCCAGCACGACCGACATGGTCGCGACCAGCGTGATCGCCAGGATCAGCACGACCTTGGTGGTCATTTCGGCGGGGATGCCGAACAGGTCCGCCAGACCCGCCGTCGCCTGTTCCGCACCAAGGCCAAGCGAGGTCGCAAGACCGAAGATCGTCGCCAGAACGGCCAGAACGTCGATGATGTGGCCGGGCCAACCCCAGATCTTCTCGCCAAAGATCGGGTAGAAGACCGAGCGCAGCGTCAGCGGCAGGCCCTTGTTGTAGGCGAACAGGCCAAGCGCCAGCGCGACGATGGCATAGACGGCCCAAGGGTGCAGGCCCCAGTGGAAGATGGTCGCGGCCATCCCCAGGCGCATCGCGCCGGCCTCGTCGCCGGGGGCGCCGTCAAGCGGTGCCCAGTCGGTGCGCACGCCATCCTCGAGGACCGGACCGCCAAGCGCCGCCTGGAAATGGCCCAGGGGCTCGGACACGCCATAGAACATCAGGCCGATGCCCATGCCCGCAGCAAACAGCATCGCGAACCAGCCCGACAGGCTGAAATCCGGCGTGGCATCGGGACCGCCAAGGCGGACCGAGCCGAGCGGCGACACGATCAGCGCCAGGCACATGATGACGAAGAGGTTGCCGGCCAGCATGAAGAACCAGTCGAGATTCGAGGTCAGCGTGCCGCGAAGGCTGCTGAACATCGGCTCGGCCTGTTCGTTGAACACGATGGTCAACACCGTGAACAGCACGACCGCCACGGCCGAGATGCCGAAGACGGGGTTGTGGATGTCGAAGGGGATCGGCGCGCGACCCTCGATGTTGTCCTGACCGATCTCGTAGTCCGTCTCGATGATCTCGGTCGGGCCTTCGGGTTCGGGCAGCGCCTCGACGCCGGATTCGTCCGCGGTGACCTCGGCGGGTTCGGGCTTCGGCTCGGGCTTGGTGCTGCGCGGGGGCACGCGGCCCGACAGTGCGTCCTGTTCGCGCGCGATGTCGCGGGGGGCCTTGGGCTTGCCCGGCCCCTTGGGTGGATTGGTGGGCGTCTGTGACATCTGTCCCTTTCAGATAGATCTAGATCGGGTTGCAGGTCCGTTGACGATTAAGACGACAGACCCTTGGCGGAAACCCGCCTCGGAGCGCGGGCGTATTCTCACATTTAAGTCAAGAAGGCCACCAATCGCCGGAAAGTTCCCGATTTCATGGAACCTTCGGTCGCGCTTGACTTCCATCCGGGCCCGGATACAGCATCCACGCGTTTTGCCCGGAGCGAGGTCGAATGGGAAAGCAGTCCAGAAGTTTCGTCGTCATCGGCCTCGGGTCGTTCGGCAGCGTCGTGGCCTCGGAACTGGCGCGTTTCGGCAACCAGGTCCTGGGCGTGGACAAGGATCCCCGCCGCGTCGCCGCCCTGGCCGAGACCCTGCCCCAGAGCGTCATCCTGGACGCCACCGACGAGGGCGCGCTGCGCGAGGCGGGGGTCGACCGCTATGACGTGGGGCTGGTGTCGATCGGCAACGATCTGGAAAGCAACGTCATCGCCGCGATGAACCTGCGCGTCATCGGCGTGGGCACCGTCTGGGCCAAGGCCGAAAGCCGGACCCATCACCGCATCCTGTCGAAGATCGGCGCGGATCGCGTCGTCCTGCCGGGGCTGGAGATGGGCCGCCACACCGCGCAGATGCTGAACAACCCGGCGGTGCAGGATTACGTCAGCCTGGGGAACGGTTTCTCGGTGGTGAACCTGCTGATCCCGCCGCGCCTGGCAGGGCGCCACCTGAAGGACCTGCATATCGGCAACGGGATCGAGGTTCTGGGGCTGATGCGCGGGACCGAGTTCTGCAACCTGCGGCTGGACGACAGGCCGCTTCAGGCCAACGACCGGCTGCTGCTTCTGGGCAAGCGGACGGACCTGACCCGGTTCGGCGACCAGCTGTGACCATGCGCTGGCTGTCGCGGTGGCTGTCGCGCACGCCGCCGCCCGCGGTGCTTGCGGCGGGATACCTGGCGCTGATCGTGCTGGGCGGGCTGGCGCTGATGCTGCCGCCGATGGCGCGGGTGCCGATCACGCTGATGGACGCGCTGTTCACCTCGACCTCGGCGGTGACCGTGACGGGGCTGGCGGTGATCGACACCGAGACCGTGCTGACCTTCTGGGGGCAGCTCGTGGTGACCGTGCTGATCCAGCTGGGCGGGCTGGGCCTGATGACCTTCGCGGTCATGGTCTGGTCCGCGCTTGGCCTGCCCATCGGCATCACCCACGGCGCCTATCTGCGCGAGGACCTGAATCAGACTTCTTACAGCAAGCTGACATCGCTGGTCTGGACCATCCTGCGCGTCGTCCTGATGGCCGAGATCGCGGGCGCGATGCTGCTGTGCCTGTCATTCATGCCCCATCACGGCCTGGCCGAGGGGTTGTGGCACGCGATCTTCCATTCGGTCTCGGCCTTCAACAACGCGGGCTTCTCGACCTTCTCGGCGGGGCTGACGGATTACGCGCTGGACCCGGTGGTCAACGTGGTGATCCCCGGTCTCTTCATCCTGGGCGGCATCGGATACGTGGTGGTGGGCGACATCGCGAACCGCCGCTTCTGGCGGGGGTGGAGCCTGCACACCCGCCTGATGGTCGTGGGCACGGTCGTGCTGATCGTGCTGGGCGTCGGGCTGACCGCGATCCTGGAATGGAACAACCCCGCGACGCTTGCGCAATACGACAGCGCGACGGCGCGGCTGACGGTCGCGTGGTTCCAGGGGGTCACGCCCCGCACGGCGGGCTTCAACTCGACCGATATCGGGGGGCTGCACGATTCGACGTCGCTTCTGTACATGGCGCTGATGATCATCGGCGGCGGGCCGACCTCGACCGCGGGGGGGCTGAAGGTCACGACCGTGGTGGTGATGGTGCTGGCCACGATGGCCTTCCTGCGCCGCCGGACCGAGATCTGGGCCTTCGGGCGCTCCATCCCGCTTGGCGACGTGCTCAAGGCGATGGCGCTGATCTCGATCGCGTCGATGGTGATCTTCACCGCGATGTTCGTGCTGATCATCAGCCATGACGGCGAATTCGTCGATATCGCCTTCGAGGTCGCATCCGCCTTCGGCACGACGGGCCTGTCGCGCGGATACACGACCGAGCTGACGGATTTCGGGCGCGCGGTCATCATGGTGGTGATGTTCCTCGGGCGGGTCGGGCCGCTGACACTGGGCTTCTTCCTTGCGACGCGGATGGTGCCGCGCGTGCGCTACCCGGCCGGTCAGGTGCATCTTGGCTGACGGCCCCGCGCGGCCTATAAGGCCCGTGAAATCAGGAAGGACACCCCATGCGTCAGGCGACGATCACCCGCACCACTGCCGAGACGAAGATCGAGGTCACGCTGAACCTCGACGGCACCGGCGTCTATGACAACAAGACCGGCGTGGGCTTCTTCGATCACATGCTGGACCAGCTGGCACGCCATTCGCTGATCGACATGACGATCCGCGCGACGGGCGACCTGCATATCGACGACCACCACACGGTCGAGGATACCGGCATCGCCATCGGCCAGGCGCTGGTCGCGGCGCTTGGCGACAAGACGGGCATCCGCCGCTATGGCCGGTTCCACCTTGCGATGGACGACGCGCAGGTCGCCTCGGCGCTGGACCTGTCGGGCCGCGCCTTCCTGGTCTGGAACGTCGATTTCCCGACCGAGAAGATCGGCAGCTTCGACACCGAACTGGTGCGCGAATTCTTCCAGGCGCTGTCCACGCATGGCGGCATCACGCTGCATGTGGACCGCATCCACGGGATCAACAGCCACCACATCGCCGAGGCCGCTTTCAAGTCCGTCGCCCGCGCCCTGCGCGAGGCGGTCGAGCCCGATCCCCGCATGGCGGGCGTCCTGCCCTCGACCAAGGGGGCGCTGTGATGCGGGTCGCACTGGTCGATTACGACAGCGGGAACCTGCATTCGGCGGAAAAGGCGTTCCAGAAGATGGGCCGCGACATCGGCGCCGAGGTGATCGTCACCTCGGACCCCGATACCGCGCTGAAGGCCGATCGGATCGTGCTGCCGGGCGACGGGGCATTCCCCGCCTGCCGCACCGCCCTTGGCGAGGTGGACGGCATGGCCGAGGCCCTGCGCGAGGCGGTGCTGGTTCAGGGCAAGCCCTTCATGGGCATCTGCGTCGGCATGCAGATGCTGGCCTCGACCGGGCACGAATATCGCCGGACCCCCGGCCTCGACTGGATCGGAGGAGAGGTCGTGGCCATCGACGCGCCGGGCCTCAAGGTGCCGCATATGGGCTGGAACGACCTGGTGGTCGATCACCCGCACCCGGTGCTGGACGGCATCCGCACGGGCGATCACGCCTATTTCGTCCACAGCTGGCATTTCCGCGTGACCGATCCGGCGCATCTGCTGGCCCATGCCGAATATGGCGGGCCGGTGACGGCGGTCGTGGGGCGCGACAACATCGTGGGCACGCAGTTCCACCCCGAGAAGTCGCAGGATATCGGGCTGCGCCTGATCGCCAATTTCCTGCGCTGGAACCCCTGAGGCGCCCGCGGGGGCTGGACGCGGCCCCCGCATTCCGGTTTGTTGGCGCCTTCGATTCAGCAAGGATGACGACATGGACGATCTGGAACGCCGCATCGCGCAGGCCCGGGGTGACATGCAGGCCGATCTGGTCCTGCGGGGCGGGCGCGTTCTGGACCTGATCACGGGCGAGCTGCTGGAAGGCGATGTCGCGATCTGCGGCGACCGGATCGCGGGCATCGCCGCCGATTACGACGGCGCGCAGGTGATCGACGTGTCCGGCATGGTGCTGGTCCCCGGCTTCATCGACACGCATCTGCATGTCGAAAGCAGCCTGGTCACGCCCTTCGAATTCGACCGCTGCGTGACCCCGCGCGGCGTCACCACCGCCATCTGCGACCCGCACGAGATCGCGAATGTCATCGGCCTCGACGGCATCCGGTATTTCCAGGACGCATCGGCGCATCTGCTGATGGACCTGCGCGTGCAGCTGTCCAGCTGCGTCCCCTCGACCGAGATGGAGACCGCCGGCGCGCGGATCGAGGCCGATGATCTGGCGCAGGTGATGAACCACCCCTCGGGGATCGGGCTGGCCGAGTTCATGAACTATCCCGGCGTGATCCATCGCGATCCGGCGGCGATGGCCAAGCTGCGCCTGTTCGCGGGCGGTCATGTCGACGGGCATTGCCCGCAGCTTCTGGGCCGCGACCTGAACGCCTATGTCGCCGCCGGCATCCGCACCGAGCACGAGGCCACCACCGCCAAGGAGGCGCGCGAGAAGCTGCAGAAGGGCATGCGCGTGCTGATCCGCGAAGGCTCGGTCAGCAAGGACCTGGAGGCGCTGGCGCCCCTGCTGAGCGAACGCACCAGCCCCTACATGTGCCTGTGCACCGACGACCGGAACCCGCTGGACATCGACGAGCACGGGCATCTGGACTACATGATCCGCCGCCTGATCGCGCGGGGCGTGCCCCCGCTTGCGGTCTATCGCGCGGCCAGCCTGTCGGCGGCCGAGGCGTTCGGACTGAAGGATCGCGGCCTGATTGCGCCAGGGCTGCGCGCCGACATCGTGGCGATGCCCGACCTGGACGACTGCCGCGCCTCGCTGGTGATCGCGGGCGGGCGCATGGTCGATGACACGGCGCTTGGCGCGCGCGGTCATGTCGCCGCGCCGGGCCGCGGATCGGTCAAGGCGCCGTCGCTGTCGGCACGCGATTTCCGCTGCAGCGGCAATGCCGAGGAGACGCCGGTGATCGGCATCCTCGAAGGCAAGATCATCACCGAACACCTGACCCACCGCATCGCACCGGTCGATGGCGACAAGCGCCCCGATGCCGACCGCGACCTGGTCCGCATCGCCGTGGTCGAGCGTCACGGCAGGAACGGCAACATCGCCACGGGCTTCGTGCAGGGCTTCGGGTTGCGGCACGGGGCCATCGCATCGACCGTCTGCCACGACCATCACAACATCGCCGTGGTGGGCATGGATTACGACGACATGGCGCTGGCCGCGAACCGCCTGTCGGAAATCGAGGGCGGCTTCGTCGTCGTCCGCGACGGGCGCGTGCTGGCCGAGCTGCCCCTGCCCATCGCGGGCCTCATGAGCCTCGATCCGTTCGAGGATGTGCGCGACCGCCTGGTCGATCTGCGCGCCGCGGCCCGCACCCTCGGCACCACGCTAGAGGAGCCCTTCCTTCAGCTGGCCTTCCTGGCCCTGCCGGTCATCCCGGCGCTGAAGATCACCGACCGCGGCATGGTCGACGTGAACCGGTTCGAGATCATCGGTTAACCGCGGGCGCGCGCGACCTCGGCGATGGCCCGTTCCACGGCCTGGTCGATGGTCAGCGCGCTGGTGTCCAGCATCACGGCATCCGGGGCCGGACGGAGGGGGGCCGCTGCGCGTTCGCTGTCGCGGCGGTCGCGCTCCTGCAGCTCGATCAGCATCTGGGCGGGGTCGGCGCCCAGCTCGGCCGCGCGGCGGGCGGCCCGCACCTCGTCCGAGGCGATGACATACAGCTTCACCCGCGCGTCCGGGCAGATGACCGAGCCGATATCGCGCCCGTCCAGCACCGCGCCCGGCTCCTCCAGCGCGAAGCGGCGCTGGAAATCGACAAGCGCCGCGCGCACCTCGGGGATCACGGCGACGCGGCTGGCGGCCTGCCCTGCCTCGGCGGTGCGCAGATCGGGCCGGTCCAGATCCTGCGGCACCAGCGCGCGCGCAGCCGCGATCGGATCGCCTCCCATCGCCCCGATCGCACGATAGAGCAGCCCCGTATCCAGGTGCCGGAACCCGAAATGCGCCGAGATCGCGCGCGAGATCGTCCCCTTACCCGAGGCTGCAGGTCCGTCGATCGCGATCGTGAAGGGCATCCGTCCATCCTTTTTCCGTCGCGCACTGATTGCCACAGCCCCCGCCTGCAGGTCCAGCGCGAAGCGCCGTGCGCTGTTGCAACAGGACGGCGTCAGGTTTGCACAATTCCTCAATTCACTTGAGTTTCAGGCCGATGGAATGCTTACTGGTCCTGTTATTTGTTTGTCGTTTCCAGGTCATTATGCTTACAGAATTCATCCAGGGCATTGTTTCGGCTGCGTCAATTAATGACGCAAATGCTTGTTTCATAAAGGCAAGCAACCATTACGGGTATCGCCTTGTCCAATATCGCGCAAGCTTCGCGACCGACATCCCCCTTCCCAGCCTGAGAGAGGCGCCGCTGCTTCTGGGCAACCTGCCCCGATCGCTGAACATGGAACTGACGGCGCAGGACCTGATCGACCGGACCATCCGGACGACCGGCGTGATCTCGGCGGCGGCCATCTCGCAGGAGCTGGGCAACCCCGCCATGTTCGAACGCCTCATCGGCGAGGGGCTGGGGCTGGTGCAGGCGATAAGCCTTTACGGGACGGTGCTGAACAGCTGCGGGGTCGTGCTGCTCTGGGCGGGCAGGCATGCATCCGAGGGGCACCTGACCGAGCTGTGGCACCAGTCCGGCCACGCGATGGAGCTGCTGGCCAACGTCCTGCACATGCGCATCGCCACCCTGTCGCGCAGCACGGCCGGTCGCGACCTGACGCCGCGCCAGCGCGAGGTGCTGCTGTGGCGATCCCTGGGCAAGACCGTGGCCGAAATCGCCGTCATCCTGGGCATCACCGTCGCCACGGTCGAAAAGCACCTGCGCCTTGCGCGCGAGAACCTGGGGGTCGAAACGACGCCGCAGGCGGTGCTGAAGGCCCATGTCACGCAGCAATTGTTCGCCCATGGCGACAGCGTGGCCAAGCAACCGCTGCTGCAGGGCAACGGTAAGGATTTCCGCCAATTGGGGTGACTGGCCTTTTCAGGCAGCATGCGCCTGTTCCGTGAGTGGTGACACGCAAGTGTCAGGAACAGGCGATGCCGGTCATGTTGCCTTTGGCTGGCATCGCCACCGGAGCATCCGTCAAATTCCGCGACACCCGAAACGCAGAATGCCGGCCCCGAAGGACCGGCATTCCCGTGTTCCGGATGGAACCCGAAGGGATCAGGCGCTGCCCAGGGTCTTGGCGACCTCGGCTGCGAAATCCTCTTCCAGCTTCTCGATGCCTTCGCCGACTTCGACGCGGGCATAGGCCTTGATCGTCGCGCCCGCTTCCTTCGCGGCTTCCGCCACGGTCAGGTCGGGGTTGATGACGAACTTCTGGCCGGTCAGCGTGACCTCTTCGAAGAACTTCTTCATGCGGCCTTCGATCATCTTCTCGATGACGGCTTCGGGCTTGCCCGATGCGCGCGCCTGCTCGGTCAGGACGTCCTTCTCGCGCTGCACCAGGGCGGCGTCGAGGTCGGTCTCGTCCAGCGAGGCGGGCGAGGTCGCGGCGACGTGCATCGCGATCTGGCGGCCGATTTCCTCGTTGCCGCCTTCTAGGCCGACCAGCACGCCGATCTTGCCCATGCCTTCGGCAGCAGCGTTGTGAACATAGTTCACGACGATCGGCGCCTCGACGGTGACCATGCGGCGCAGGGTCATGTTCTCGCCGATCTTGGCGATCGCGTCGGTCAGGATTTCCGAAACCGGCTTGCCGTCGATCTTCTCGTTCTTCAGCGCCTCGACATCGTCCACGTTCAGCGCGGCTTCCGCGATCTTGCGGACCATGTTCTGGAACTCTTCGTTCTTGCCGACGAAGTCGGTTTCCGAGTTCACTTCGACGGCAACGCCACGGCCTTCGCGCACGGCGACGGCGACCAGGCCCTCGGCGGCGACGCGGCCCGACTTCTTGGCGGCCTTGGCCAGACCCTTGGTGCGCAGCCAGTCGATGGCGGCTTCCATGTCGCCGTCATTCTCGGTCAGCGCCTTCTTGGCGTCCATCATGCCTGCGCCGGTGGTCTCGCGCAGCTCTTTCACCATAGCAGCGGTGATAGCCATGTCCGTCTCCTTGTGTTCAAGCGTTCAGGCGGGGGATATCCCCGCCTGACGACAATTCGATGAAATCGCGTGTCCGCGGGCCGATCAGGCCTGGGCTTCTTCCTCGACGGCCAGCTCTTCGGGAGCTTCTGCCAGCGAACCGAGATCGACGCCTGCGGCGCCCATCTGTGCCGACATGCCGTCCAGGGCAGCGCGGCTGACCAGGTCGCAATACAGCGAGATCGCGCGGGCCGCGTCATCGTTGCCCGGGATGATGTAGTCCACGCCATCCGGCGAGCAGTTGGTGTCGACGACGGCGACGACCGGGATGCCCAGCTTCTTGGCTTCGGCGATCGCCAGGTCTTCCTTGTTCACGTCGATGACGAACAGCAGGTCCGGCAGGCCGCCCATGTCGCGGATGCCGCCGAGGCTTGCGGTCAGCTTTTCCTGATCGCGCTCGAGCTGCAGACGCTCTTTCTTGGTCAGACCGTCGGCGCCGCCGGCCAGGGTCTCGTCGATGGCCTTCAGGCGGTTGATCGACTGGCTGACGGTCTTCCAGTTGGTCAGCGTGCCGCCCAGCCAACGGTGGTTCATGTAGAACTGCGCCGATTTCTCGGCGGCTTCGGCGATCGACTTCTGCGCCTGGCGCTTGGTGCCGACGAACAGGACGCGGCCGCCCTTGGCGACGGTGTCACGGATGACGTTCAGCGCGGCGTCCAGCATGGGGACGGTCTGCGTCAGGTCGACGATGTGGATGCCGTTGCGGTCGCCATAGATGAACTCGGCCATCCGCGGGTTCCAGCGCTGCGTCTGGTGACCATAGTGAACGCCAGCTTCGAGCAGCTGACGCATGGAGAATTCGGGAAGCGCCATATCTTGGTTCCTTTCCGGTTTGCGCCTTGGCAGGGGGTCTCAGGGCGGATGCCCCAACCGGTGGACCGCTTGCGGATTTCTCCCGCAATGGCCCTCCCCTGCCTGTGAAGTGTGTGCGCGTTACAGTCGAAACCGCGCGGATGCAAGCGCGAATCGCGCAAAGCCCGTGCATGGCGGCGCTTTCGCTTGCATCAAGCGCCCCCCCGGTCCAGTTTCGGCGCCATCATAGCAGATCCGAGGTGTATCATGACCCCCGAACAGCAATCCCAGAAGACGCGCGCGCTGTGCCAGCTGGCCCCGGTCGTCCCGGTGATCGTCATCAAGGACGCGGCCAAGGCGGCCGATCTGGCGCGTTCGCTGGTCGCGGGCGGGCTGCCCGTGCTGGAAGTCACGCTGCGTTCGGATGCCGCGCTGGATTCGATCCGCGCGATGTCGCAGGTCGCGGGCGGTCACGTCGGTGCGGGCACCGTGCTGACGCCCGACGACGCCAAGCGGGCGAAGGATGCGGGGGCCAGCTTCGCGGTCTCGCCCGGTCTGACGGACCGGCTGATCGATGCCTGCGCCGATCTTGAACTGCCCCTGCTGCCCGGTGCCGTCACCGCGTCCGAGATCATGCGCGCCGCCGATGCGGGCTTCGACATGCTGAAGTTCTTCCCGGCCGAGGCCGTGGGCGGCGCCCCTGCCCTGAAATCGCTGGCCGGTCCGCTGCCCAGGGTCAGCTTCTGCCCGACGGGCGGCGTCTCGCCCGACAACGCGACGGATTACCTGTCGCTGCCGAACGTCGTCTGCGTGGGCGGCAGCTGGATCGTGACGGAAAATGACATGAACCACGGCAACTGGTCCGCGATCGAGGGCCGCGCACGCACCGCCGCGGCCCTGCGCCGCGACTAAAGCAGGCTCTTCTGTTCGGGCGGTGCCTTGCGCCGCCCGGGCTTCGACGGGGCGGTCGCGGGGCGCGCCTCGACGCTGCCATCGTGGAACTCGACCCGGAACTGCGGCGTCTTCGCCGCCTGCGCGGCCTCGGTCAGCACACCGTCCGGGCCGTGAACGACCGCAAAGCCCCGCTTCAGCGTTTCCTTGTAGCCAAGCGTCTGGCGCATCCGGTCCAGCCGGGCCAGCGCGTCCTTGCGCCCCGCCATGTCGCGCCGCTGAGCCACCGCAAGCCGGTCGGCCAGCTGCCCCAGCTTCTGCCGCTGGTCATGCGCCGCGCGCCGCGTGGTTCCCGCGATCCGGCGCAGCGATGCCTCCAGCCGCTCGGCCAGTTGCGCCACGCGGTCGCGCGGGCGTTCCAGCCTGCGCTGGCGGGCGATGTCCAGCCGTCCGGCGGCGCGTTCCAGCCCGTGCCGCTTGGCCGCCGCGCATTGCCGCAGCGTGGCCGCCGGGATCGGCCGCGAGGCCAGCTGCTGCCGCCGCATCCGGACAAGCTGGCGCAGCGCCGGTTCCAGCCGCGCGCCCTGCAGGTCCAGCCGCTGCCGCGCCCCGTCCGTCAGGGCGGCGGGTCGGCCCATGGCGCGGGAGAGGTCGCGCAGCCGTTGACGCGGGCGCTGGATCATCTGCGTGCCGGACCGCGCCATCCGCGCCCCCGCATCGGCCAGCCGGGCCGACAGCTCGACGCGCACGGGGACCGCGATCTCGGCGGCTGCGGTGGGGGTCGGGGCGCGCCGGTCGGACGCGAAATCGATCAGCGTGGTGTCGGTCTCGTGCCCCACGGCGGAGATCAGCGGGATGCGGCTCTCGGCGGCGGCGCGCACGACGATCTCTTCGTTGAAGCCCCACAGATCCTCGAGGCTGCCGCCCCCCCGCGCGACGATCAGCAGGTCGGGCCGCGCGATCGGCCCACCCTCGGGCAGCGCGTTGAAGCCCCGGATCGCGGCGGCCACCTGGCCCGCGCAGGCCTCGCCCTGGACGGCGACGGGCCAGATCACGACATGGGTCGGAAAGCGGTCGCGCAGGCGGTGCAGGATGTCGCGGATCACCGCCCCCGAGGGCGAGGTCACGACCCCGATCACGCGCGGCAGGCTGGGCAAGGGCCGCTTGCGGTCCTGGTCGAACAGCCCCTCGGCGGCCAGCGCCTTGCGGCGCTTCTCCAGCATGGCCATCAGCGCGCCGGCGCCCGCAGGCTCGATCTGGTCCACGATCATCTGGTATTTCGACTGGCCGGGGAAGGTCGTCAGGCGACCGGTAGCGATCACCTCCATCCCCTCCTCGGGGCGGTGGGCCAGCCGTGCGGCCTGCCCCTTCCACGTCACGGCAGCCAGCACCGCACGATCATCCTTGAGGTCGAAATACAGGTGCCCCGACCCCGGACGCGACACGCGCCCGATCTCGGCCCGGACGCGGACGCGGCCGAACTGGTCCTCGATGCTGCGCTTCACCGCGCCGGACAGTTCCGACACGGTGAATTCATGGGCGTTGCTGCCCGGCTTGTCGTCGTCGTCCTCGAAAAGATCCATGCGCCTTGTTCCCTGCTTGGGGGCAGACTAGAACGCCCGCAGGTCAAGCGAAAGGGCGGCAGATGAACATCCTGATCCTGGGAAGCGGCGGGCGCGAACATGCGCTGGCATGGGCGATCCGGCAGAACCCCAAATGCGACAGGCTGATCGTCGCCCCCGGCAATGCGGGCATCGCGAATGTCGCGGAATGTGCCGTGCTGAACATCGAGAGCCGCGCCGAGGTGCTGGAATTCGCGCAGGAGAACGCGATCGACTTCGTCGTGATCGGCCCCGAGGCCCCGCTGGCCGCCGGCGTGTCCGACGCGCTGCGCGACGCGGGCTTCCTGACCTTCGGCCCCAGTCAGGCCGCAGCGCAGCTCGAGGCGTCCAAGACCTTCACCAAGGAGGTCTGCGACGCCTGCAACGCCCCGACCGCCGCCTGGGCGCGCTTCGACAACGGCTCGCAGGCCCGCGACTACGTCACCGCGCAGGGCGCGCCCATCGTGATCAAGGCCGACGGGCTGGCCGCCGGCAAGGGCGTCACCGTGGCCGAGACGGTCGAGCAGGCCCATGCCGCCATCGACGCGATCTTCGACGGCGAATTCGGCGACACCTCGGTCGTGATCGAGGAGTTCATGGAGGGCGAGGAAGCCAGCTTCTTCATCCTGTCCGACGGCACCGACTGCCTGCCCGTCGGCACCGCCCAGGACCACAAGCGCGTGGGCGAAGGCGATACCGGCCCGAACACCGGCGGCATGGGCGCCTACAGCCCCGCCCCCGTCCTGACCGAGGCGCTGCAGGAGCAGGTGATGGAGCGGATCGTCCGCCCCACCGTGGCCGAGATGGCGCGGCGCGGCACGCCGTTCCAGGGCGTGCTCTATGCCGGGCTGATGATCAAGGACGGCACGGCGCGGCTGGTCGAATACAATGTCCGCTTCGGCGATCCGGAATGCCAGGTGCTGATGATGCGCCTCGGCGCGCAGATCCTGGACCTGCTGCTGGCCTGCGCGGAAGGCGCGCTGGCCGACACCCGCGTGACCTGGGCCGACGATCACGCCATGACCGTCGTGATGGCTGCCAAGGGCTATCCGGGGGTGTACGAGAAGGGCTCGGCCATCCAGGGGCTGGAGGCGCTGGACGAGGACAGCTTCCGCATGACCTTCCACGCGGGCACCGCCCAGAAGGACGGCGCGACCGTCGCCGTGGGCGGGCGGGTCCTGACCTGCACGGGACGCGGCGAGACCCTGTCCCAGGCGCATCAGCGCGCCTATTCTCAGGTCGATGCGATCGACTGGCCCGAGGGCTTCTGCCGCCGCGACATCGGCTGGCGCGCCCTGTAAAACCGGAACGGCGCCCCGCGGGGCGCCGTTTCATTCTCAGGTGTTGTAGAGACCTTCGTAGATCGGCAGCAGGGTGTCCGTCTCGAACAGGCTGCTGACCGAGGTGCCGTTCCAGATGTTCAGGATCGCCTGCGTGAACATCGGCGCGGTCGGCACGATGCGGATATTGGGCGCGTTGCGGACGGCCTCGGTCGGCTGGATCGAATCCGTGATGACCAGCGACTTCATCACCGACTTGCTGACACGCTCGACCGCGGGGCCGGACAGGACGCCGTGGGTGATATAGGCGTGAACCTCGGTCGCGCCGTTGTCCATCAGCACCTGCGCGGCCTTGCACAGCGTTCCGGCGGTGTCGCAGATGTCGTCCACGATGATGCAGCTCTTGCCCTCGACATCGCCGATGACGGTCATTTCCGCGATCTCGCCCGCCTTCTCGCGGCGCTTGTCCACGATGGCCAGCGGTGCGCCGATCCGGGTCGCCAGTTCGCGCGCACGCGCCACGCCGCCCACATCGGGCGAGATGACCATCATGTCGTCCATGCGGCCCTTGAAGTGGTGCTGCACATCCAGCGCGAAGACCGGCGCGGCATAGAGGTTGTCGACCGGGATGTCGAAGAAGCCCTGGATCTGGGCGGCGTGCAGGTCCATCGTCAGGATGCGATCGACGCCGGCCTCGGTCAGCAGGTTCGCGACCAGCTTGGCGCTGATCGGCGTGCGGGCCTTGGCGCGGCGGTCCTGGCGGGCATAGCCGAAATAGGGGATCACGGCGGTGATCCGCGCGGCCGACGAACGCTTGAGCGCGTCGACCATGATCAGCAGTTCCATCAGGTTGTCGTTCGCCGGGTTCGAGGTCGGCTGAATGATATACATGTCCTCGCCGCGGACATTCTCGTAGACCTCCACGAAGATCTCGGCATCGTTGAACCGCTCGACGCGGGCATCGAGCAGGTTGACGCTCATCCCGCGGTGCATGGACATCCGCCGCGCGATGGCGCTGGCAAGCGGGCGGTTGGCGTTTCCGGAGATCAGCTTGGGTTCGGTCATGACGGGCATCATCGGGCCTCTGGCGAGTTCGGGCAGATTGCGGACCGCTTACCACCGCGATAGCCTGCGGCAAACCCCGAAAGGACCCCCATGGCCCATATCGACTACTATCTCGCGACGATCAGCCCCTGGTGTTACCTTGCCGGCACACGGCTGGAAGAGGTCGCGGCACGTCACGGCGCCACGATCACCTACAAGCCGCTGGACGTGATCCAGCTGTTCGACCGCACCGGCGGCGTCGGCCCCGCCAAGCGCCACCCGAACCGGCAGGAGTACCGCAACCAGGAAATCCCGCGTTGGGCCGAACATCTGGGCATGGAGATGAACCAGAAACCCGCCTTCTGGCCGGTGAACATGGCGCCGTCCTCCTATGCGGTCATCGCGGCGCAGAAGGCCGGCGGCGGCGATCTGGGCGGGCTGGTCCACGGCATCATGCGCGCCTGCTGGGCCGAGGAACGCGACATCAGCGACGACGCCGTGCTGCGCGACGTGCTGGGCGCGCATGGCTTCGATCCGAACCTGGTGGACAGCGGCCTTCTGGTCGGCGCGGAAACCTATGCCCGCAACCTCGAAGAGGCCGTGGCGGCGGGGGCCTTCGGCACGCCCTTCTACATCGTGCGCGAGACCGACCAGCGCTTCTGGGGACAGGACCGGATCGACTTCCTCGACCGGCATCTGGCCACCCTATGAGCGGCATCCACCTGCGCCACTGGCCCGGCGACGAGGATCGCCCGGGCCTTGCGCTGCACTGCATGATGGCCAGCGGGTCCTATTGGGGGCCGGTCGCGCAGGCGCTTGGCGGGCGGCTGGACCTGCGCGGCTTCGACATGCCGGGCCATGGCCGCAGCGATCCCTGGACCCCTGCCGAGGGCGATCCCGATTTCCACACCGCCGTCACGCGGATCGCGGCCAGCTTCATCCAAAGGCCGCTGGACATCATGGGCCACAGCATCGGCGCGACCGTGGCGCTGCGCATCGCCGTCGCCGCCCCCGAGGCCGTGCGCAGCCTGACCCTGGTGGAACCGGTGCTGTTCGCCGCCGCGCCCAGCCCCGAACAGGACGCGCGGGACGCCGAGATGGCGGCCATGCTGGAACGCGGGGATATCGAAGGCGCGGCGCGCAGCTTCCTGTCGGTCTGGGGCGGGCCGCAGCCGGACGCCCTGCCCGACCCGATACGCGACCAGATCGCGCTGGTCGCGGATACCGGGGACACGCTGCGCAACGATGCCGCGCGCATCCTGCGCGACGGCGGGCTGGAATCCATCGACGCGCCGGTGATGATCGTGACCGGCAACGACAGCCCCACGGTCGTCCACGACATCGCCGATGCGCTGGCCGCGCGGCTGCAGGATGTCGGACGGGCCTCGGTGCCGGGTGCGGGCCACATGCTGCCCATCACCCATCCCGATCAGCTGGCGGGACTGATCGACGTGAACCTCGACCGGGCCTGAGCGTCAGAGGATGAAGTCGTGTTCGTCCGGAAGCGCGCCGATGGCCGTCCAGCCCACGCGCATCCGGGCGATCCGCGTATCGCCCCAGGTGTGGAACACGATGTCGAAGCCCGCGGCCGTCACGTTCTCGGGGCGCAGGTCGCCGCGCTGGTTGCGGTCGCTGTCCAGGTCCCACATCGTCACCGACAGCTGAACGACGGGCGGGCGCAAAAAGCGTTCGGGAAAGTCGATATGGGCGCGGACCTCGCGGTCGCCGGTCTCGGTCCAGAAAGGCCCGCTCGTGTCGAAATCCGTCACGAGCATCTCCTGCCCCTGCAGGATCCCCAGTTCGCCAGTGTTCACACGCAGCATCTTCATTCCCCCCGGAAGCGTCGATCATGCACGCTTAACCGATTGGGTGCCATAAGAAAAAGCCCCGGCGCGAACGCCGGGGCCTTGCAATCAACCGAAGGCTGACGATCAGTCGGGCACGGTCGCCGAATTCGGGTCCAGCCCGATATGCGACCCGAGCGCCTGCATGTCGCCCAGAAGCTTGACGGCGGCGGTCACGACTTCTTCGCCGACATGCTCGCGACGGTCCTGCGCCGAGCGGTGAACCCGGTGCGCGTCGCGCATCATCTCGTCGAAGACTTCCTGCGTGACTTCCTCGCGCGGGTGACCGCGCTCTGCCAGCAGGCTGACCGAATCCGCGTTGATCTCGGCAAAGCCGCCGGTCACGGCGAATTCCTGCTGGGCGCCGTCGGCACCCACCAGAACCACCATGCCGGGACGCAGGGTCACGATCGCGGGCGCATGGCCGGGCATGGCGGTCAGATCGCCGTCATTGCCCGGCAGGCGCACCTCGCGCACGGGAACGGAGACAAGCTTCCGTTCCGGCGACACGAGGTCGAACTGCATGGTATCGGCCATATCGCCCCCTTACGCGGCTTCGGCGGCGAGACGCTCGGCTTTCGCCTTGGCCTCTTCGATGTCGCCGACCATGTAGAAGGCCGATTCCGGCAGGTGATCGTATTCACCCGCAACGACCGCCTTGAAGGACGCGATGGTCTTTTCCAGCGGGACCTGAACGCCGTCCGAACCGGTGAAGACCTTCGCCACGTCGAAGGGCTGCGACAGGAAGCGCTGGATCTTGCGCGCGCGGGCCACGGTCAGCTTGTCCTCTTCGGACAGTTCGTCCATGCCCAGGATCGCGATGATGTCCTGCAGCGACTTGTACTTCTGCAGGATGCCCTGCACGTCGCGCGCCACCTTGTAATGCTCCTCGCCGACGATCGCCGGGTCGAGGATGCGGCTGTTCGAGTCGAGCGGGTCCACGGCCGGGTAGATGCCCAGTTCCGAGATCGCACGCGACAGAACGGTCGTCGCATCGAGGTGGGCGAAGGTCGTTGCCGGTGCCGGGTCGGTAAGGTCGTCGGCCGGGACGTAGACGGCCTGGATCGAGGTGATCGAGCCGTTCTTCGTCGAGGTGATGCGTTCCTGCATCGCGCCCATGTCGGTCGCCAGCGTCGGCTGATAGCCCACTGCCGAGGGGATGCGGCCCAGAAGTGCCGACACCTCGGAACCCGCCTGCGTGAAGCGGAAGATGTTGTCGACGAAGAACAGGACGTCCGTGCCGGTGCTGTCGCGGAACTGCTCGGCCAGGGTCAGGCCGGTCAGCGCGACGCGCATGCGGGCCCCCGGAGGCTCGTTCATCTGGCCATAGACCAGCGCAACCTGCGATTCCGCCAGGTTGTCCGGCTTGATGACGCCCGATTCCACCATCTCGTGGTACAGGTCGTTGCCTTCACGGGTCCGTTCGCCGACGCCCGCGAACACCGAGTAACCCGAGTGCACCTTCGCGATGTTGTTGATCAGTTCCATGATCAGAACGGTCTTGCCGACGCCTGCGCCGCCGAACAGGCCGATCTTGCCGCCCTTGGAGTAAGGGGCCAGCAGGTCGATGACCTTGATGCCGGTCACCAGGATTTCCGAGCTGGTCGCCTGCTGGGCGAAGTCCGGCGCGGGCTGGTGGATGGCGCGGGTCTCGGTGACGGTCAGGGCGTCGCCCTCGTCCACCGGGTCGCCCACGACGTTCAGGATGCGGCCGAGCGTCGCGTCGCCGACCGGCACCGTGATCGGGCCGCCGGTGTCGCCGACCGACTGGCCACGGACCAGACCTTCGGTCGCGTCCATGGCGATGGTGCGGACGGTGTTCTCGCCCAGATGCTGTGCAACTTCCAGAACAAGCTTCTTGCCGTTGTTGTCGGTTTCCAGCGCGTTCAGAATCGCGGGCAGGTGGTTGTCGAACTGCACGTCAACGACGGCGCCGATCACCTGCGTGATTTTACCAGTGGCCTCTGCCATGTGATCACCCTCTAGCGTTACGGTCAGAGCGCCTCGGCGCCCGAAATGATTTCGATGAGTTCCTTGGTGATCGCAGCCTGACGCGAGCGGTTATACTCAGTCGTCAGACGGTCGATCATGTCGCCGGCGCTGCGCGTGGCGTTGTCCATGGCCGTCATCCGCGCGCCCTGTTCGGACGCCGCATTTTCCAGAAGCGCGGCAAAGAGCTGCGTCGCGACCGAGCGCGGCAGCAGCTCGGCCAGCAGTTCCTCTTCGCCCGGCTCGTATTCATAGAGCGCGTTCGCGGCACCGGCTTCCTCGGGCACCTCGGCGGGGATGACCTGACGTGCCGTGGGCACCTGGGCGATCACCGACTCGAAGCGGTTGAAGAAGATCGTCGCGACATCGAACTGGTCGGCGTCGAAGCGGCTCAGCAGTTCGTCCGCGATCGCACGCGCATTGTCGTAACCGATGCGCTTGACCTCCGAGAGGTCGATGTGATGCACGAACAGGCTGCCATAGTCGCGCTTCAGCTGCTCGCGGCCCTTCTTGCCGACGGTCAGGATGGCGACATCCTTGCCCTCGGCGCGAAGACGGTCGGCATGCTGGCGTGCCAGCTTGACAATCGAGCTGTTGAAGCCGCCGGCCAGGCCGCGTTCCGCGGTCATGACCACCAGCAGGTGACGCTGATCGCTGCCCGTCCCGGCCAGCAGGCGCGGTGCCCCGGCCTGGCCCGCGGCATTCGCGGTCAGGCCGGACATCACCGCAGCCATGCGGTCGGCATAGGGGCGCGCGGCCTCCGCCGCTTCCTGCGCACGGCGCAGTTTCGCGGCGGCGACCATCTGCATCGCCTTGGTGATCTTCCGCGTGTTCTTGACGCTTCCGATCCGGTTCTTGAGATCCTTGAGACTGGGCATCTATCCCCCCTCTCAGGCGCGGGTGCGGTTGTATTCGTCCAGCGCCGCCTTGATCGATTCCTCCAGTTCGCCCGCGACTTTGCGGTCGTTCCTGGTCATGTCATCCAGCAGATCGCTCTTCTGGCTGCGCAGGAAGTTGATCAGACCGTCTTCCCATTCGACGACGTCGTTGACGGGAAGGCTGTCGATGTAACCCTTCGTGCCGGCATAGATGACGATCACGATCTCGGCGTTGGTCAGCGGGCGGTACTGCGGCTGCTTCATCAGCTCGGTCAGTCGCGAACCGCGGTTCAGCAGGCGCTGCGTCGCGGCGTCGAGGTCCGAACCGAACTGGGCGAAGGCAGCCATCTCGCGGTACTGCGCCAGTTCCAGCTTCACGGGACCGGCGACCGATTTCATCGCCTTGGTCTGTGCTGCCGAACCCACGCGGCTGACCGACAGACCGGTGTTCACGGCCGGGCGGATGCCCTGGAAGAACAGTTCGGTTTCCAGGAAGATCTGGCCGTCGGTGATCGAGATCACGTTGGTCGGGATGAAGGCCGACACGTCGCCGCCCTGCGTCTCGATGATCGGCAGAGCCGTCAGCGAGCCTGCGCCGTATTCCTCGTTCAGCTTGGCCGAACGTTCCAGCAGGCGCGAGTGCAGGTAGAAGACGTCGCCCGGATAGGCTTCGCGGCCGGGCGGACGGCGCAGCAGCAGCGACATCTGGCGGTAGGCGACGGCCTGCTTGGACAGGTCGTCATAGATGATCAGCGCGTCCATGCCGTTGTCGCGGAAGTATTCGCCGATCGCGGTCGCCGAGTACGGCGCCAGGAACTGCATCGGCGCGGGGTCCGAGGCGGTCGCGGCGACGACGGTGGTGTATGCCATCGCACCGGTCTCTTCCAGCTTCTTCACCAGCTGGGCGACGGTCGAACGCTTCTGACCCACTGCGACATAGATGCAGTGAAGGGTCTTCATGCCGTCTTCTTCGCGACCGTTATAGGCGGCCTGGTTCAGGATCGTGTCCAGCGCGATCGCGGTCTTGCCGGTCTGGCGGTCGCCGATGATCAGCTCGCGCTGGCCGCGGCCGACGGGGATCATCGCGTCGACGGCCTTCAGGCCGGTCGCCATCGGCTCGTGGACCGATTTGCGCGGCATGATGCCCGGAGCCTTGACGTCGGCGACGCGACGCTCGGTCGACTCGATCGGACCCTTGCCGTCGATCGGGTTGCCCAGACCGTCGACGACGCGGCCCAGCAGGCCCTTGCCGACGGGGACGTCCACGATCGAGCGCGTGCGCTTGACGGTGTCGCCTTCCTTGATGGCGCGGTCGTCGCCGAAGATCACGACACCGACGTTGTCGGTCTCGAGGTTCAGCACCATCCCCCGGACGCCGCCCGGGAATTCCACCATCTCGCCGGCCTGCACCTTATCCAGACCGTAGACACGAGCGATACCGTCGCCGACGGACAGAACCTGACCGACTTCGGCAACTTCGGCATCCTGGCCGAAGTTCTTGATCTGCTCCTTGAGGATCGCCGAAATCTCGGCAGCCTGGATTCCCATTATCCGACCTCTTTCATGACATTCTGCAGGGAGCTGAGCTTCGAGCGGACCGAGCTGTCGATCATCTGCGAGCCCAACTTGACAATCATGCCGCCGATGAGGGTCTCATCGACGCGCGTGTTCAGCTTGACGGTCTTGCCGGTCTTTTCGGACAGCGTCGCGACCAGGCGCTGCTGCTGCTCGTCGCTCAGGGCGACGGCGCTGACGACATCGGCAGTGACCTCGCCGCGCTCGGCGGCGATCAGGTCGCCCAGACGCGCGACCAGTTGCGGCAGCACGAACAGACGGCGGTTCTTCGCCATCAGCTGCAACGTGTTCGACAGCACCGGCGACAGCCCCATCTTCGCCGCAAGGGCCGCGATGGCGCGACCCTGTTCGTCGCGGCTGTAGATCGGGCTGGAAATCAGGTCGCGCAGCTCGGCGCTGTCCTGAAGCGCTGCATCCAGATCGGCGGTCTGCTGGGCCAGGGCATCGATGCCCCCTTCGTCCTTCGCGATATCGAAGACGGCCTGCGCATAGCGTCCGGCGATGCTGTGGGACATGGAAACAGAGTTGGCCACGGTCATCCTTTACGGTTTGCGCATACCCCGCTGGCGGGCCGGCCATCGTCCGGTCTGTCGCGGGGTGCGGGTCGCGGTCGCACGGCTTTTGGAGGGCCGTCCGGAAATCACGGCTGTCTCTAGCAGCTTGCCACGGGTCGGGCAACCTTGAAGCGGCATCGCTTTCACGGTTGTGTGACGATCGCGACACTCGGCGACAACAGCGTGCAAACAGGCCCGACGGGCAGGAAAACGCGCGCTCAGGCCCCGATGGGGGCGTCGGCGTGACGCAGGGTAACGCCCCTCTTGCACATCGTGCAAAACGGGTATTTACAGCGGATGATTCTCGCGCCCGCGCGCAAGGGGCGATCCGACGGGGCGCGGACGCGCCACCCCGTCCAGGATCTCGAGCGGACTGGGAACGTGGATCTTGACGCCCGGTCCCGCCGGTGCGCGGGTCTGCTTGGCCAGCTCGACCAGGACGACACCCGCGATCAGCACCCGGCTGATGCGCGCGCCCGTCGCCTCCCAGAATTGGGCGCCACGCAGCCAGAAGCGCCGGTCGGATGGCGGGATATAGACCGCGGCCCCCTGCCATTCCGGCAAAAAGCCCGCGCGGCGCAGCTGCGTCTCGACCTGACCCGATGTGTATGACCGCCCCACGCCGAAGGGCGTGCGGTCCGTCGCGGCCCACAGGCCCGCGCGGTTCGGCACCATCACCATCATCCGCCCCCCCGGCCCCAGGCAGCGCCATGCCTCGGCCAGCAATTCGCGGGGATGCTCGCTCGTCTCCAGCCCGTGCAGCATGACGAGGCGGTCGATGCTGCCGGTCTCGACGGGCCAAGCGGTCTCGTCGCACAGGACGGAATGGTTGGGCTGCCCGGCGGGCCACCCCATCACCCCCTGCGGCCCCGGCATCAGCGCCGTCACGCGCCGCGCGGTCGGCAGATAGGGCCGCAGCATCGGCGCGGCAAAGCCGAAGCCCGCGACATTCATCCCCGTGACGCTGCGGGGCGACCACCTGCCGGTCAATCTGTCGCGCAGAATGCGTTGAACGACACGGCCAAGCGCGCGTTGGTAGTAGAACCGCCGCAGCTGGTCGATATCGTGGTGCATTGCGCGCGCCTTTCGGTTTTGACAGGCTCAGGTCAGCATAGAAGAAGGGATTTGCCAATGCCGCTGGATCTGGTGACGATCCGTTGTCTAAAGGACAACTACGCCTATCTGCTCCATGGTCCAGCCGGAACGGCCCTGATCGACGCACCCGAGGCCGCCCCCATCCTGACCGAGCTTGACGCACGCGGCTGGGGGCTGGACCTGATCCTGCTGACGCATCACCATGACGACCACATCCAGGGCGTGCCCGCGCTGGTGCAGGCGACCGGGGCCAAGGTCCTGGGCGCGGGCGCGGACAGTCACCGCCTGCCCCCGCTGGACATCGCGGTCGAGGCCGGCCGCAACTTCGATCTGCTGGGCGAGACCGCGCAGGTGATCGACGTTCCCGGCCACACGATCGGCCATGTCGCCTTCCACCTGCCCGAAAGCGGCGTGGCATTCACTGCCGACAGCCTGATGGCGATGGGCTGCGGGCGCCTGTTCGAGGGCACGCCCGACCAGATGTGGCAGGCGCTGTCGCGGCTGAATGCCCTGCCGGGGGACACGCTGATCTGTTCGGGGCATGATTACTGCGCGGGGAACGGCGCCTTTGCGCTGTCGGTCGATCCGGACAATCCCGCGCTGCACGACCGCCTGGCGGCGCTGCAGGAATCGCGCAGCCCCTGCGCCCCCGCGCCCCTGTCGCTGGAACGCGCGACCAACCCCTTCCTGCGCGTGGCCGAGCTGCGCGACAGCCTGCAGATGCCGGACGCGCCCGACGCGCAGGTCTTCGCGAAGCTGCGCCGCATGAAGGACGAGTTCTGAGCCCGCCCGACAATGCGGCACGTGCCGCGGGGGCCGCTTGTTTTCGGCCCCCTGCGACATCATATCTGCATCAATCACCGGAGATTTGGCAGATCTGTCTGAAAAAGCACTTGATGCCGGGCCAATTCCACCAAATCTTAAAGCTATCATGACAGTCTGGGCAGGTGGGTCCCAAACGCCCATACCGCCAGCCGACTGACAGGAGACGACCGTGCCAAGTTTCTCGACCTCCCTGGAACAGGCCATTCACCAGGCGCTTGCACTGGCGAACGAACATAAACACGAACTGGCAACGCTGGAGCATCTGCTGCTTGCGTTGACCGACGAACCCGAGGCGGTGAAGGTCATGCGGGCCTGCAACGTCGATCTGGACGAACTGCGCAAGACGCTTGTCGAATTCGTCGAGGACGACCTGTCCACGCTGATCACCGAGGTCGAAGGTTCCGAGGCGGTGCCGACCGCCGCCTTCCAGCGCGTCATCCAGCGCGCCGCGATCCACGTCCAAAGCTCGGGGCGGCAAGAGGTGACGGGCGCCAACGTGCTTGTCGCGATCTTTGCCGAACGCGAATCCAACGCCGCCTATTTCCTGCAGGAAATGGACATGACCCGCTATGACGCGGTCAACTTCATCGCCCATGGCGTGGCCAAGAACCCCTCGTTCAACGAACCCCGCAAGGTGGTCGGCAGCGAAGAGGAAGAGACCCAGGAAGCCACGGTCGAGCAGAAGGACGAGACCGCGCTTGGCAAGTACTGCGTCGATCTGAACGCCAAGTCCAAGCAGGGCGATGTCGATCCGCTGATCGGCCGCAGCGACGAGGTCGAGCGCGCGATCCAGGTCCTGTGCCGCCGCCGCAAGAACAACCCGCTTCTGGTGGGCGATCCCGGCGTGGGCAAGACCGCCATCGCCGAAGGGCTGGCCAAGAAGATCGTCGAGGGCGAAACCCCCGAGGTTCTGGCCGGTGCCACGATCTTCTCGCTCGACATGGGCGCGCTGCTGGCGGGCACCCGCTATCGCGGCGATTTCGAGGAGCGTCTGAAGGCGGTCGTCAAGGAGCTGGAGCAGCACGAGGACGCGATCCTGTTCATCGACGAGATCCACACCGTGATCGGTGCGGGTGCGACTTCGGGCGGGGCGATGGATGCGTCGAACCTGCTGAAGCCCGCGCTGGCGGGCGGCAAGCTGCGCTGCATGGGCTCGACCACCTACAAGGAATATCGCCAGCACTTCGAGAAGGACCGCGCCCTGTCGCGCCGCTTCCAGAAGATCGACGTGAACGAGCCCTCGGTCCCGGATGCGATCAAGATCCTGATGGGTCTGAAGCCGCATTTCGAGAAGCACCACGACCTGCGCTATACCAACGAGGCGATCAAGACGGCGGTCGAACTGGCCAGCCGCTACATCAACGACCGCAAGCTGCCCGACAGCGCGATCGACGTCATCGACGAGGCGGGCGCCGCCCAGCACCTGGTCGCGGAATCGAAGCGCCGCAAGACGATTTCCCCCAAGGAGATCGAGAACGTGGTATCCAAGATCGCCCGCATCCCGCCGAAGAACGTCAGCAAGAACGACGCCGAGGTTCTTCGTGACCTGGACGATGCGCTCAAGCGCGTGGTCTTCGGTCAGGATACCGCCATCGGCGCCCTGTCCAGCGCGATCAAGCTGGCACGTGCCGGTCTGCGCGAACCCGAGAAGCCCATCGGCAACTACCTGTTTGCCGGTCCCACGGGCGTCGGCAAGACCGAGGTCGCCAAGCAGCTGGCCTCCAGCCTGGGCGTCGAGCTGATCCGCTTCGACATGTCGGAATACATGGAGAAGCACGCCGTCAGCCGCCTGATCGGCGCACCTCCGGGCTATGTCGGCTTCGATCAGGGCGGCCTGCTGACCGATGGCGTCGATCAGCACCCCCATTGCGTGCTGCTGCTGGACGAGATCGAGAAGGCGCATCCCGATGTCTTCAACATCCTGCTGCAGATCATGGATGCGGGCCGGCTGACCGACCATAACGGACGCACGGTCGATTTCCGCAACGTGATCCTGATCATGACGTCGAACGCGGGTGCCGCGGATCAGGCCAAGGCGGCCATCGGCTTCGGCCGCGACCGCCGCGAGGGCGAGGATACCGCCGCGATCGAGCGAACCTTCACGCCCGAGTTCCGCAACCGTCTGGACGCGATCATCAGCTTCGCGCCCCTGTCGCGCGACGTGGTGATCCACGTGGTCGAGAAGTTCGTCCTGCAACTCGAAGCGCAGCTGATGGACCGCAACGTCCATATCGAACTGACCCCCGAGGCTGCGAACTGGCTGGCCGAGAAGGGTTACGACGACCGCATGGGCGCCCGCCCGCTCGGTCGCGTGATCCAGGAAAGTATCAAGAAGCCCTTGGCCGAGGAACTGCTGTTCGGTCGGCTGACCAAGGGCGGCGTGGTGCGCGTCATGATCGAGGACGACAAGCCCGTCTTCGACATCACCGGCCCCGACGCCCCGCGAATCGGCAAGTCGAAGACGCCGCTTCTGACCGCCGACTGAGGCAATGCGACGGCGGGGGCCGACAGGCCCTCGCGCGGGCGCGGCCCCTTCGATGGGGGCCGCGCCCGCTCTCGTTTCAGGGGACCAGACGCGCCGGGATCAGACCGCGCAGCGCATTGCCCATGAACAGCTCGCCCCCCTCCAAGTCAGCGGGATGCAGCACCGCTTCCTCGGCCCGCCCCGCATCCAGCAAGGATTGCCGCAGCACCCCCGGCAGCAACCCCGACGACAGCGGAGGCGTCAGCATCCGGCCATTCTTACGCAGGAACAGGCTCGTGATGCTCCCCTCGCAGATCTCGCCGCGCTCGTTTCGCAGGATCACCTCGTCTGCGCCCTCCGGCATCGCGGCACGCGCCGCGTCATAGACATCGCGACGCGAGGATTTGATCCTCAACCAGGGGTCCGAACTGTCCAGCCGCCCGCGCAGCGCGACGCGCCAGGCATCGGGGTTCGGCGGCTGCACCGCATGCGTCCGCTCGACCCTGCCCCGCGCATCTACCGCGATCCGCAGACGCAGCACCTCTCCGCGCGGCAGACCGGCAAAATCGATCGCCCCCTCGGTCAGCGCGAAACCCACCGCCGCGCATCCCCGCCGCAGCCGCGCCAGGTGCAACGGCCACAGCGGAACGCTGCCGTCCGGTTCCATGCGCATGGTTTCGAAGATGGTCAGACCGTCAGGGACTGGCCCAGGAATGCCGATTTGCACAGCGCCTCCTCCCATTCGGGGCCGGTCTCGCTGTCATGCACGATGCCGCCACCGACATTCAGCCGCAACCGGTCCGGCGCGGAATACCAGGGCGACCGGATCGCCACGCTGAACCGCATCGGCCCCGCCGGATCGACCCAGCCGATGGCCCCGCAATAGATCTCTCGCGGTGCGCCCTCCAGCTCGGCGATGATCTCCATCGCGCGGATCTTGGGTGCCCCCGTGATCGAGCCGCAGGGAAACAGCGCGCGCAGGATCTCGCCCAGACCCGCGCCATCGACCAGCCGGCCCGTGACCAGCGACACCATCTGATGCACCGTGGTATAGCTTTCGATGGCGAACAGCTCGGGCACCTCGACGCTGCCGGGATGACAGATGCGGCTGATGTCGTTGCGCAGCAGATCCACGATCATCAGGTTCTCGGCGCGGTTCTTCTCGGACGCGCGCAGGGCGTCGGCATTGGCGGCATCCTGCGCCGCGGTCGCCCCGCGCGCGGCGGTGCCCTTCATCGGGCGGGTGGCGATGCGGCGATCCGCATCGACCGCGAAGAACAGCTCGGGGCTGCGCGACAGGATGACCTGACCGCCCAGATCGACAAAGGCCCCCTCGCCCACCGGCTGACGTTCGGCCAGCGCGGCATAGACGTCCAGCGGATCGCCCGAAACCTCGGCCTCCATCGGAAAGGTCAGGTTGATCTGGTAGGTATCGCCCGCCTCGATATAGCGGTGGACCGCCGCGATGGCCGCATCGTATCGGGACCGGTCCCACAAGGGGCGCGGCGTTCCGATCCGCACGGGCCCGCCCCGCAGAGGGGGCGCTGGCCGCGGACCGTCGAAGACCCCCATCAGGATCAGCGGCATCTGCCGCGTCTCGGGCATCAGCCGATGCAACCGCGGATCCAGTGCATGCCCCAGCTCGTAGGAAAGATACCCCGCCAGCCACCGCCCCTGCGCCTGCGCATCCTCCATCGCGGCCAGCGCCCGCGCGACATCTGCCGGGCCGTCGGCACGGATCACGGCGTTGGGTGCGTCGAACAGCGTACCGTCGCCCAGGGGCCCGGTGTCGAAGCGGATCATGCCTTGGCCTTCGCCTTCTTGTTGCCTTCCTTGATCTTGGCCGCCAGATCGCGCGCGACGGCAAAGGCACCCTTGATCCGGTCGCCATCAGAGCCGAACTCGCGGCGCAGCACGATCTTGTTGTCGGTGACCTTGGCCGTGCCGCGTTCCTCGGACAGGAATTCGACCAGACCTGCGGGGTTGGGGAACTTGTCCATGTGGAACTGGACGGTGATGCCCTTCGGCCCCGCATCCAGCTTGGAGATGTTGGCGCGCTTGGCCATCGCCTTGATGCGGATGACCAGCAGCAGGGTGTTCACCTCTCGCGGCAGGGTGCCGAAGCGGTCGATCAGCTCGGCGGCAAAGCCCTCCAGTTCGACCTTGGTGGTCAGCTCGGACAGGCGACGATACAGCCCCAGCCGCACATCCAGATCGGGGATATAGCTTTCGGGAATCGTGACCGGCACGCCCAAGTTCAGCTGGGGCGCCCATTCGTCCTCGGGGGTGCCCTCGATCTCGCCGGATTTCAGCTTGGCGATCGTTTCTTCCAGCATGGCCTGGTACAGCTCGAAGCCCACTTCCTTGATGTGGCCGGACTGCTCCTCGCCCAGAAGATTGCCTGCGCCGCGCAGGTCCAGGTCCTGGCTGGCCAGGTTGAACCCCGCCCCCAGCCCGTCGATCGAGCCGAGGAACTTCAGCCGCCGCATGGCCTGCGGCGTCAAGGGCTGGCGCGGCTTGGTCGTCAGATAGCAGTAGGCACGCGCCTTGGACCGGCCCACGCGGCCCCGGATCTGGTACAGCTGCGACAGCCCGAACATGTCCGCGCGCCAGACGATCATCGTGTTCGCGGTCGGGATGTCCAACCCCGATTCCACGATGGTCGTGGCCAGCAGCACGTCGTGGCTGCCGTCATAGAAGGCGTTCATGCGCTGATCCAGATCGCCAGCCGCCAGCTGCCCATGCGCGGTGATGAAGCTGATCTCGGGGACGTTCTCGGTCAGCCAGGCCTCGACCTCGGCCAGGTCGGACAGGCGCGGAACGACGAAGAAGCTCTGGCCGCCGCGATACTTCTCGCGCAGCAGGGCCTCGCGGATGGTGACGCTGTCGAATTCGCTGACATAGGTGCGGATCGCAAGGCGGTCGACCGGCGGCGTGCCGATGACCGACAGGTCGCGCACGCCGGTCAGCGACAGCTGCAGCGTGCGCGGGATCGGCGTCGCGGTCAGGGTCAGGACGTGGATGTCGCTGCGCAGCTCTTTCAGGCGCTCCTTGTGGGCCACGCCGAAATGCTGTTCCTCGTCGATGATCAGCAGCCCGAGGTTCTTGAAACGCACGCCCTTGGCCAGCACGGCATGGGTGCCCACCACGATATCGACCGAGCCGTCGGCCAGCCCGTCGCGCGTCTGGTTCGCATCCTTGGTGGTCACGAAACGCGACAACGGGCGCACGTTGATGGCCGTGTTGCGGAAGCGTTCGGCAAAGGTCTTGAAGTGCTGACGGGCGAGCAGCGTGGTCGGCGCGACCACGGCCACCTGCATCCCCTGGATGGCGGCGATGAAGGCCGCGCGCATCGCGACCTCGGTCTTGCCGAAGCCCACATCGCCCACGACAAGGCGGTCCATCGGACGACCGGCGGCCAGATCCTCGGTCACGTCCTCGATCGCGGCCATCTGGTCGTCGGTTTCCGAATAGGGGAAGCGGGCCGCGAATTGCTGCCACTCGTGATCCTCGGGCTCCAGCACGGGCGCGGGGCGCAGCAGGCGTTCGGCGGCAACGCGCATCAGCTTGTCCGCGATCAGCTTGATGCGTTCCTTCAGCCGCGCCTTGCGGGCCTGCCACGCGCCGCCGCCCAGCTTGTCCAGCAGCCCTTCCTCGTGGCCATAACGGGTCAGCAGCTCGATATTCTCGACCGGCAGGAACAGGCGGTCGCCGCCCGCATATTCCAGCGCGACGCAGTCATGCGGCACGCCCGCGGCGGTGATCGTCTCCAGCCCGTTATAGCGCCCGATCCCGTGTTCGACATGGACGACCAGGTCGCCCGGCGTCAGGCTGGTGGTGTCCTGCAGGAAATTCTCGGCCCGGCGGCGCTTCTTGGCACCCCGGATCAGCCGGTCGCCCAGCACGTCCTGTTCCGAGATGACGGCAATCTTGCCAAGCGCCTGCCCGTCGGCGACGAAACCCTCGTCCAGCGGCCAGACGGCAAGGCCGATCGAGCCGGCCTTCTCGGGCAAGGCGCGGATGTCGGCGATTTGCGTCGTTCCGCCCAAGCCTTCGTCGGACAGCAGCCCCGACAGGCGTTCCCGCGCCCCGTCCGAGAAGCTGGCGATGACGATGCGATGATCGCGCGCAAGATGGCGGACGTGATCGGCCAGCGCGCCGAACAGGTTCAGCTGTTCGGCCTGACGCTCGGGCGCGAAGTTGCGCCCCGGTCGCCCGCCCGCATCCAACACCCCCGGCCCCGGCGGCTGGTTCAGCACCGACAGGCGCAGCAGGCGATGCGCAGACAGCCAGCGCTGCCATTCCTCCTCGGGGGGGAACATCAGGTCGGGCGGCACGGGCTTGTAGACGGTGTCGCTGCGGCCCTTGGCGGTCATCGCCGCACGGCGGGCCTCGAACTGTTCGCGGATCGTCTCGCGCCGCGCCTCGGCCACCTGCGCGATATGGTCGTCCAGCACCACGGACGCGCCGGGGGCATAGTCGAACAGGCTCTCCATCCGGTCGTGGAACCAGGGCAGCCAGTGTTCCGCGCCCGATACCTTGCGGCCGGCGCTGACGCTCTCGTACAGCGGGTCGTTGGTGCCGCCGCCGTATTCGCTGCGATAATTCGTGCGGAAACGGGTGATCGAGGGTTCGTCCAGGATCACCTCGGACATGGGGGCCAACTCGACCCGGTCCAGCTTCTCGGTGGTGCGCTGGCTGACGGGATCGAAGCGGCGCGCGCCGTCCAGGACGTCGCCGAACAGGTCCAGCCGCACCGGCCCCTGATCGCCCGGCGGGAAGATGTCGATGATGCCCCCGCGGATGGCATAGTCGCCCGGTTCGGTCACGGTCGGCGACTGGACGAAGCCCATGCGGACGAAGAACTCGCGCAGCGCGCCTTCGTCGATGCGGTTGCCGACGCGGGCGCTGAAGGCCGTCTCGGACACGACATCGCGGGCGGGGACGCGCTGCATGACGGCGGCCAGCGTGGTCAGCAGGATGAACGGACCCTTGATCGCGCCCTGCGACAGCGCGGCCAGCAGCCCCATCCGTGCCGCCTGGATTTCCGGCGCGGGCGAGACGCGGTCATAGGGCGTCGTGTCCCAGGCCGGGAATTCCAGCACCGGCACCTGCGGCGCAAGAAAGGCCAGCGCGGCGCGCATCGCGGCCATGCGCCGGTCGTCGCGCGCGACATGGATGACGGGCGCACCGCCGTTTTCGGGGCGCGCGACCTCGCGCGCGATCAGGGCGGCGTCATAGCCCTCGGGCGCGCCGGAGAGGGTCAGGATCTGCGTCATAGGGGCTGACCTAAGCCGCCACGGTTCAAAGTCAAGCGCATCAGAACCCCATCGGGTGAAGGGCGATCCACAGCATCCCCCAGACCATCGTGACCAGCAGCGACACCAGCGACAGGGCGATGACCCCGATGCGGTGATGTGCCATCGAACGGGCGACCTGCCCCACCGTGTCGGCAAGGCCCGCGCGCCCTTCCTGCGCCGCGACCAGCATCGGCGCCAGCTTGCGCGCAAGGCGCACGCGCATCCAGAACAGCAGCCAGAAGGGCAGCGCCAGCAGGAAGGCCGCCTGCGCCAGCTCCAGCCCGAAATTGAAGCCCAGCACGAAGCCCGAGGACAGCAGGAAGCTGGTGACCCCCAGGAAGATCGCGCCTTCGCGCGGGCCCAGACGCCAGCGCGGCAGCGTCAGCGACAGCCAGTCCAGCAGGGTCAGCGCCTCGGGGGTCTCGGCCTGGCCTGCCGAATGGGCGGCGCGGGCGCGTGCCACGATCTCGACCGGGACGCCAAGGACCGTGCGGCCCGTCACGGACCACGCGCCGATCTGCAGGATCCAGAACCAGACGGTCGAGAAGGACCGGCTGTCCAGCAGGCCGATCAGGCTGTCGAAGGGCGGCAATTCGGGCTTCCTTGTCCTTGGGTGCGGCTGACCTTAGAACGGGTTGCGGACAAGGGAAAGCGGGCACCGGGAAGCCGGGCCGCGACGACCTGTCCCACAATGTCACCTGCCCGGAGGCCCCATGGCCAGCCCCATCATCGCGCCCTTCCCCGCCACCCGCCTGCGCCGCCTGCGCCGCAACGCGAACATCCGCGCCATGGTCTCGGAAACGCAGCTGACGCCCGCGAACCTGATCTGGCCCATCTTCGTGACCGAGGTCGCCGGCGCCGAGGGCGAGATCGCGTCGATGCCGGGCGTCGACCGCCTGACGCTGGACGGGGTGCGCCGCGCCGCCGAACGCGCCGCGCGGCTGGGCATCCCCGCGATCTGCATCTTTCCCCACAGCGACGAGGCCCTGCGCACCGATGGCTGCGAACGCGCATGGGACCCCGACAATATCGGCAACCTCGCCATCCGCGCCGTCAAGGAAGAGGTGCCGGACCTGGTCGTGATGACCGACATCGCGCTGGACCCCTATAACGCGAACGGCCATGACGGGCTGGTCGTCGGCAACGAGATCCTGAACGACGAGACCGTCGAGGCGCTGGTCCGCATGGCGCTGGTGCAGGCCGAATGCGGGGCCGACATCCTGGGGCCGTCGGACATGATGGACGGGCGCATCGGCGCCCTGCGCGGCGCGCTGGAGGCCGCGGGCCACAAGCACGTCTCGATCCTGTCCTATGCCGCGAAATTCGCCAGTGCCTTCTATGGCCCGTTCCGCGACGCGGTGGGCGCATCCGGTCGGCTGGTCGGCGACAAGAAGACCTATCAGATCAACCCCGCCAATCGCGGCGAGGCCATCCGCTGCGTCGCCCGCGACCTGTCCGAGGGGGCGGACATGGTCATGGTCAAGCCCGGCATGCCCTACCTGGACATCTGCCGCGCCGTGAAGGACGAGTTCGGCGCACCCACCTTTGCCTACCAGGTCAGCGGCGAATACGCGATGCTGGAACAGGCGATCCGCAACGGCTGGCTGTCGCGCGACGCGATGGTCGAGAGCCTGCTGGCCTTCCGCCGGGCGGGATGCGACGGGGTTCTCAGCTACTTCGCGCCGACGGTCGCCGAAATGCTGGCCTAAGGCGGGCCGCTGGCCTAATCTTCGCGCGCAACCGGGACGCAGATCCCGACAGGGAACCGGAAGGGACGACAGATGACCACGAAACCGAGCATTTCGCGCCGCAGCCTTCTTGCGACCGGCGGGGCCGCGCTGCTGGCCGCAGGCTGCACCAACGCCGTGGGCACCGACGGCTCGGCCCGGCTGGACGCGCGGGTGGACCAGACGCAGGCCTACCTGCTGCAAAGCTATCCCGCCGCGGCACCCCTGGTGCAGAACGCCAAGGGTGTCCTGTACATGCCGCTGATGACCGAGGCCGCGCTCGGGGTCGGCGGGGCCTATGGCCAGGGTGCGCTGCGGATCAACGGGCAGACGGTCGACTACTATTCCGCGACGCGGGCGACGGTGGGCCTTCAGGCGGGGGCGCAGCAATATGCGCATGCGCTGATCTTCCAGACCGACCAGGCGCTGGCAGCCTTCCGCGCGGCACCGGGCTGGGTCGCGGGTGCGGGCGCCTATTACGCGGTGCCCGCGGGCGGCATGGCGGTGGGCGCCGACAGCCTCAGCGCGCAATTCCCGGTGGTCGCGATGATCTTCGGCCAGTCCGGCCTGATGGCAGGCGCCGCGATCGAGGGGACGAAGTACAACCGCGTCATCCCCTCGACCCTGTCCAATATCGGTTTCGGCACCCGCGCCGTCCCCGGCCAGCCGGGCTGAGCGCCCTCAGCTATTGTCCGTGGCCGTCAGGTGGCGCAGCCCATGCGTCACGTCGGCCCGGACGGCAAGGCGCAGCGCGGGCTCGTCGCCCGCACGCAGCGCCGCCAGGATCATGCGGTGATGGCGCGGCGGCTCGTTCCGCTTGACCCGGCCATAGAGCGCGCGCATCGTCGGGCCCAGCTGCAGCCACACCGTTTCCAGCATCGCCAGCATCGCCGGGGCCTGCGCGCGCAGGTACAGCATTCGGTGGAATTCCAGGTTGCAGCGGATATAGCCGACGGCATCGTGCCGCTCGACCGCATCCGCGATCCGCGCGTTCATCCCCGCAAGCCGGTCGATCAGCGCGAAATGCGCGCGCGGCAGGGCGCGGGCGGCCAGCTCCGGCTCGATCAGGGCGCGCAGGGCGGCCAGTTCCTCGATCCGTTCGTCCGACAGTTCGGGCGTCGCCACGCGCCCCGAGGACGACAGCGTCAGCGCGCCTTCCGCGACAAGGCGGCGCACCGCCTCGCGGGCGGGGGTCATCGACAAGTGATAATCGCGCGCGATGCCGCGCAGGGTCAGCGCCTTGCCGGGCGGCAATTCGCCCAGCATGATGCGGCTGCGAAGCGTGCGGTAAAGCCGCTCATGCGCGGCGGGATCGGTAGAGCGTGCGGCGTTCATCCGGCGTTTGTGATCACGAACCGGCGCGCAGTCAATCGCGGAAACGCCACAGCATCAGGTCGCCCCCGTGCTGACGCAGCCATGCGCGGTGCTTCGCGTAATCCGGCATCAGTGCGGCCACCGTCGCCCAGAACCGCGGCGAATGGTCCATGTGGCGCAGATGCGCGACCTCGTGCGCGGCGACATAGTCGAGAACCGCAGGCGGGGCCATGATCAGCCGCCAGGAATACATCAGCCGACCCTGCTGCGTGCAGCTGCCCCATCGCGATTTCGTGTCCCGCAACGCGATCGAGGAATAATCGCGCCCGATCGCGGCCGAATGCCGGTCGGACGCCGCGCGCAGGCGGATCAGCGCCTGCTGCTTCAGGAACCCCTGCACCGCCGCGCCGGGCGCACGGCCCTGCGGCACCAGCAGCAGATCGCCCTCGATCCGGGTGGCGCGGCAGGCATCGGGGGTGATGGTCAGCGCCCTGCCCTCGACCGGGATGCGGGCGCCATGGGCCGCAAGCTGCGCCACGGGCAGGCGCGCCGAGGCCCCTTCCAGCCAGCCGCTGCGCGATTCCGCGAAGGCCAGCCCCTCGGCCACCGGCACATGCGTCGGCAGGGTCAGCACCGGCACCGACCCGTCGCGCGGCACGCGCAGGATCATGCGCCGCGCCCGCCCCGAGCGTCGCAGCGCAACAACTCGGCCGTCCTTCAGCACGATCTGCCGATCTTCGCTTGCCATGCGTGTTCCGGGCTGCCAGATAAAGCCTTTGACACCCCCGGGCCGCTGTGGCAGGGGGTCGCCCGATTTCACTAATCGCGGCCGAAGGAGATTACCATGCCCAAAGAGGAATGGGGCACGAAACGCCTGTGCCCGCATTGCGCGACCCGCTTCTACGACCTGAACAACGATCCGCTGACCTGCCCGGCCTGCGGCAACCAGTTCTCGTTGGACAGCCTGACGGATGGTCGCGGCAAGTCGATCACGACCGAGAAGACCTCGAACCGCAGCCGGAACTCGGATGATCTGGTCGATGACGAGGATGACGTGAACAACGACAGCAACGATCTGGACGACGATCTGCTGGACGATGACGACGACAATGACGACGTCTCGCTGGACGACATCGCGGATGTCGCCGACGACGACGAAGACTGATCTTCCAGACAGGAGCAGCCGGCTCATGCCGTTCAAGTCCCTCTCGACCTATGCCCCGCAGATGCTGGGCGTCCTTCGGATCGTGTCCGCGCTGATCTTCTTCGCGCACGGCACCCAGAAGCTTCTGGGCTTCCCGGCAAGCGACATGAACCCCGCGGTGATGTCGCTGCCCTGGATCGCGGGCGTGATGGAGCTGGTCGGCGGCGCGATGCTGATCCTGGGCTTCATGACGCGCCCGACGGCGTTTCTGCTGTCGGGCCTGATGGCCGCGGCATACTGGATGGCGCATGCCCCCCGCAGCCCCTTCCCGGCGCTGAACGGTGGCGATGCGGCGATCCTCTACTGCTTCGTCTTCCTCTACCTGGTCTTCGCGGGCCCCGGTGCCTTCAGCATCGACCGCGCCACGGGCCGGGAAGACTGAGCAGGACTTCAGATCGGATCTAGGAAACGGGGCTTCGGCCCCGTTTTTCTTTGGCTTTTCGCGATCGTGGCCTTGGTCGTGAAAAAAATCCACCTTCGGTGAATTTTCTGCTTGCGGCCATCCGCGCACACCCCTATACGACCCAAACGCAGCGGCGCCGAGGTGCTCTGCGAAGAACGGTGGGGCCATAGCTCAGTTGGTAGAGCGCTTGCATGGCATGCAAGAGGTCAGGGGTTCGACTCCCCTTGGCTCCACCAGATCTTCTTGAAAAGCACCAGATAGTTCTGCCTTTATCGTCAGAGGATTTGCCTCTGCCGCGCAGACCGGTGCTGTTTTCCCTACGAAAATCCATGCTGCTTTGATCCGCGCCCTTCAGCGCGTCGATCGCTGCGCAGTCCCTCCCCTGTCAAACCCGAGGATGGCCCATGAGCGACCATTTCTTCGTCGTGACGGGCGGCCCTGGTGCGGGCAAGACCAGCCTGATCACCGAGCTCTGCCGCCGCGGCCTTCACACAATTCCCGAATCCGGCCGCGCGATCATTCGTGAGGAGGTGGCGAGCGGCGGAGACGCCCTCCCCTGGGCGGACCGCATGGCCTACGTCGAACGGATGCTTGAGCGCGACCTCCGCGCCTACGAGGACGCTCAGGCCCTCTCAGGCCCCGTGATCTTCGATCGCGGCACTCCCGACATTCTGGGCTACCTTACCCTCTGCGGCCTCCCCGTGCCGCCCCACGTTGCCGCAGGGGCCACGGCAGCCCGCTACAACGCCCGCGTCTTCCTGACACCCTACTGGGAGGAGATCTTCACACACGACACCGAACGCACGCAGACCCGCACCGAGGCCGAAACGACCTGCGCCGTCATGCGGGAGATCTACACCGCGCTCGGATATGAGATCATGGAACTGCCGTGCACCGACATCGCATCACGCGCTGATTTTGTCTCTGCGCAACTAGCGCTCTGACCGGCGTCTCCAGATAGACGGAGAACCTACTGAAGCCGACGGCCCTCTGCGGGCATTCGAACCTAGTGCGGGGAATGACCGGTCCCTACTCTAAACTGCAGTTAAAGCATGGCGCTGCGAAATGACCTGTGCCCCTGAGAAACACTTTCGCTCTTCCGAATCTTTTGGACTTGTTACGCCAGGGATGCGAGATCGAAGGTTGCTTATCGCGGGAAGATTCCAAAGAACTGAACTACTCCCTCTAGAAGTGCGACGCTCTTATTTCCAGCATTCTTGAATGTGCATCACTCCAGAACGGCTCATCTTTATGAATTGACTTTACGTAGGATAACTTTCCTATCACCTCCTCAAGCCGAATTCTTGGGTTCGCAGCATTCACTTCTCTCGCATGTCCATGAATTCCGAACTTTTGAATAAAATAACATTCCTGACGTAATTTCCGGCGAAAATCTTGCGGCACCGAAATCTTCTCGTTGACAACAAGTCCAGTAACGTCTTGGCGGACGTGTGGTAGCAGAACGCGAGTTTTTTTTGCATTCACAGATAGACCAACCTTGGAAAGCTGCTTGTCCACCAGCCTAACTTGAGCGTCCGTGTCGAAATCGCTGCCAGAGAACGTCAGGTCATCTGCGTACCTTGTATATCGAATTTTGCTTTCCTTACATGCAGTAAAGACAGCATCGTCAAATGTTCTCATGTAAATGTTGGCGAGCGCACCACTCGTCGGGGCGCCCTGGGGAAGGGTGCCATGCAAACTTGATGTCATCGAAAGAAGCTTGGAGAGGCGCTTCGAGTACCCAAGGTCCTTAAAGATAACGAATGCAGAGTGCTCCTCAATCGAACCGAAGAAATTCTTCACATCAACCTTTAGGACAACCTTTTGCTTCCTGTGAAAGCGAGCATTGTCAAAGATTGAATTTCCCTTCCGATAGGCCTTTGCTGAAGCGTGGAGCGGCACCGAGTTTAGAATATTATCTAAAATCCATCGCTGAAGAAAGGCAAGAGAGGGAAGCGGAGCATCGATTCTCCTGCGGCCACCAGACCTCTTTGGTATATCAAAGCTTCTGTAGTAGCTCTCTTGGCTGTTAGACATCGCATAAAGCGATTCAACTTTGATATTTGTAATATGCGAAAGATGTTCAGGCGAAAGGATGACAGGAAGCCCCTTGCGAGTGAGGCGTTGGGAGTATTTCTCCACCGCCTCCCGTTCGGCGATTCCAATTTTTCCGCCAAACTCAAAACTATCAGACAGTGAGCTCATAGTAGACCGCTCTCGTGGTTACAAAAATCACTGAAATTAATCTGGATTAATTTCAGATGGAGGACGTAAGGACGACATCGCCTTCGCGGTTCTTTGCTCCTGCGAAGCATCGCGAAGGCGATGGCTCGTACTAGGTCCGATCTGAGAGCCGCGACTCGCGACTCCGACAGTCGACGACAAGCGTCAACCGTCAGCACTAACCTCACGAAAGAGTTCCTTCGCTAGAGAGCGGTCAACTATGAACTTTCCCTGATCTTTTCTCGTTATGAAGATCGATCTGTCCATGCGTATCATGCTTGGCATCCGGCCGCCAGCCAACTTCTTGAGCGCTGAGAAGCCTAGATCTGTAAGGACGTATTCTTCACCCTGCACGGCAATCAATTTTGATTGGATCAAAGAAGTGAATTCTGCCTGCACCCAAGACGCACCGATTACAAACACGCTGCGCGGCAAATCTTGCCGATAGTAGACCGACCGCAATATGTCGAGCCTTATCTGTTTCAGCTTCGTGGGCGAGGGAACGGTGCGGGCCATTTTTTCTCTCCTTGGAACCAAAATATTGGAAGGGTGTTATTGGGTGTCTTCTTCAGAGAAACCGTTGCTTCCGACTGCCCATAACCACGCTTGTAATCGTCAGGGCAGCCGACCCTAAGCTCTAGTCCATCGTAGATCTCGTAGACCTCTTCGGCTGGGCGGCCACTAAGGGCTATGAGTGCCTGAATGGATTTTGGCCTTTCATATACAGAAAAGACGTTGAAGCCGTTTTTCTCCAAGTTTAGTTTTCCCTCTTGCTGAATCGCGATAGTGGCGACGAGGTCAACCTCTTTCTTGAACCCGGCTTCTTCAAGGTGCTCGCTCATGCCCAAGAACTGATTGCCTGTACCAATGAAGTCGTCTACTAGAACCTTGAAACCTTTAAAATCCTGAAATCGAGGTCCTTTGGGGTCTTCGCAAAAGGTAAATTTAACTCCATCAAAGAAATGAATGTTGCTGTTCATTTCGAAGGTTAGCGCAGCGCCGCTTTTGACTTTCGTCGCCTTATAGTCCTTGACTGTCGAAATAGCTATCGCGCGACCTTTTGATTGCCTCACGATCTCCTTTAGTAAGTCAATTACGATGTGGCTGTAATCTTTAATGACCAAGAAGTCATCCAAAAGATCTGTGGCTATTTTTCGTTCCGGCGGGCTCATTGGAGAGATAAGCTCGACAATGACGTCCAGCATCGTCTTGCCATCAGGCCTCACGCTGTCATATGCATCCCATTTTTTACTCGAGACAATCTTTCCGAGCCGGTCGAACTCCATTGTATCCATTGGGTATTTTATATTGCTCCGAATTTTCGACGTTCTGAGACCTGTATAGGCTATTATATCGCTTGCGCGATCGAACCTTAAAAAACTCTCTTTGGTTACGCAAGAGAGCTGAACCAGCTCGCGGAGACAGTGGATCGACGGAAGTGATGTGGACACGCACATATGATGATGCAGCTCTGTTCGTTGCCGCATTAGGGCGCCAATGATGCGCAGGCGACACAGCTTCCGGTGTCGCTCCATTCTGGTCATGTGCGATGCGCAGCGAACGGCAGCTCTCCGCCCTTCTAGCCCACGGCTGGCTCCGTGCCGTCGCTGGAAGGGTCGGCTGTAAAGGGTTGGAAGGGGTCTTCTGCCATCAACGTTTCGGCCTCTGCCGCGCCAGCGTGCGATAGACGGTTGGCCGCGAGACAGAGAAGAGCTCGGCCAAGTCCGACACTGAATACTCCCCAGTTGCGTGCATCCGTGTCAACTCCGCCGCCTGCCGGTCGGAAAGCTTTGGCTTCTTGCCCCTCAGCTTCCCTTTGGCGCGGGCCACCGCCATGCCCTCGCGGGTGCGAAGCCGGATTAGGTCGGCTTAGAACTCGGCGAAGGTCGCCAGCACGTTGAAGAACATCCGCCCCATCGGATCGGCTGGGTCGTAGACCGTACTTCCTAGCGCGAGCCGTACCCCGCGCTCAGATAGCCCGTCGGCGATGTCGCGCGCGTCCGGCACCGAGCGGGCCAGCCGGTCAAGCTTGGGCACCACAAGTGTGTCGCCCTTCCGCACGGCGGCCAGCGCCTGGGCAAGCCCGGGCCGGTCGCGGTTGCGGCCGGTCAGCCCATGGTCTGTGTAGATTCGCTCGGAGGCGACGCCAAGCATTTCCAGCGCCGCGCGCTGCGCGGCGAGATCCTGAGCGTCGGTGGAGCAGCGGGCATAGCCAATACGTAGGTTTGTCATGGGGCAAGCGTAACGCAAGCGGCCCCTTCAGCGATAAACAAATCGTACCATCCTATCGAGACATAGTTTCCCCAACAGCAGAAGGAGCGCGAGGCGAAATCAAAACGTCCGTTGAACGATCCCCATTCGGACGGCTTGAAGTTGTTAGTCGCTACTTACGCGCTCGGCTTCTCGGAGCCTGCCCTGCAAGGCCAGCAGTATGACCTCTTCGATGTCACGGACGCGCATCCCATGATCGTATGCAAGTCGCTCCACCATGTTTGCGATTTCCGGGTTCTTCGGGCCGTACATCGGCCAATCGTGCAGCTCATGCTGATCCGGATGTGTCGGCTTGACCATGCTGCCCTCGTTGATGGTAGGTTCCTTTGGCGATTGGTACGAAGCGGTCACTTCTCCCACATTCCCCGCTTCCGCAGGATGGTCCGCGCTTTTTCCCATGAAACACCTGCCACTAGAGCGCATCGGTTCGCGGATCGTGTCTTTAAATACGTCTCGACGATCAGCGCTTCATCGCACTGACGGTTGGCGTTTCGCGGTTGGACTTCGCGGCCCGTGCTCTTGATCCACCTCGAAATCGTATCGCATCCTGGACCATGCCGCTTGTGCAGCTCACGCAGGGAACTGCCCGAGTCCCACTGTTTCGCAATCTCTTCTTTGATGTCGATCCCTGCGGCGGCCAAAGCTTTGACTGCCGCGCGGCGGTCTCGTCCCAAAGCCTGCGCCACTTGGTCCAGTGACGGCATTTCCTCGTATATCCGCTTGACCTCAGACGGCTCCGGCAACCGAGGCTTTTCTCCGACCCGCAGCACCTTGCGCACAGGGTCCTGTGGCTCTGCCCCAACATCGCTGACATCTGCCGACTGGGCTTGTGGACCCGCCGCTTCTGACTGTGTAGCTTTTTGGCGCGCGAGTTTTCTGCGGGACACGCGCAGCCGAAGGCGTGGGCCTTCCAGTTTAGCAATGACACTCTTGGCAGCCTCGAGTTGTTCTCGAGCCTCCCGAAGTCGTCGTTCTTCTTCATTTCGTTGCGTTGTCACTGGAGCCGCTCCTTCAGTGACAACCTTGGCGCGGTAAACCGGCAGTGCAAAGTCATCAGGTAGGAAGCTTGCCGGTATTCTCGGTTTGATCGGCAAAGCAACCCGACAAAATCTGAGAAAACGCCCCCACAGCCGAAGAAAACTTGCGCCCCGAATCAATCTCCGAATCACTGGTGGAGTGGGTAAGAACGGAGTCTAGGGTCAGGACCCATTAATCGGGTTGCGACCACCTTGCCGGCGTGATTCACGCTCCCAAACTGATTGGGGCATGATGAGCAATCTTTTCTGGCTGAGCGACGAGCAGATGGCGCGGCTGCGGCCGTTCTTTCCAAAGAGCCATGGCAAGCCGAGGGTCGATGATCGGCGGGTCTTGAGCGGGATAATCTTCATTAATCGTAATGGCTTGCGTTGGTCCGATGCGCCGCCGGAATATGGTCCACCGAAGACCCTCTACAACCGATGGAAGCGCTGGAGCGACATGGGTGTTTTCGCCCGGATGATGGAGGGACTTGCTTCCGAAGCCGCCGATCGGAAGACACTGATGATCGACGCCACCTATCTCAAGGCGCACCGCACAGCTTCGAGCCTGCGGTTGAAAAAGGGGGGCGTGGCAGGCTGATTGGGCGGACGAAGGGCGGCATGAACACCAAGTTGCATGCCGTCACGGACGCGAACGGCCGCCCGATCAAGTTCTTCATGACAGCCGGCCAGGTCAGCGATTACACCGGCGCGGCGGCCCTGCTGAGCAGCCTGCCCGGGGCCGAATGGCTGCTGCCGATCGGGGCTATGACGCCGACTGCTATCGTGAAGCTTTGCAGGACAAGGGCATCACGCCCTGCATTCCTGGCCGGAAGTCCCGAGGCAAGCCCGTCAAATACGACAAGCGCCGCTACAAGCGGCGCAATCGTATCGAGATCATGTTCGGCAGGCTCAAGGACTGGCGCCGCGTTGCGACCCGCTACGACAGGTGCCCGAAGGTCTTTCTGTCCGCCGTCGCTCTCGCCGCAACTGTCATCTTCTGGCTTTGAAAATTAACGAGTCTGGAGCCTAGCCCTGATCTTGCGAAGCGGGTGTCGCGCTGGAATGCGCTCCTCAAGATCGACGTAGCTGAACAGCGAACCCGTCACCTGATCTGATCCACGCATCCCACACTCCGTCGCCACGGTAGTGGCGACGGTGAATCATGTTCCGCGACAGCCGTCTAGGCAGGAGTTTTTCAGCGGCCTGCTAGCTCCTGCTGAAGGAAAATCGTTCCTCACAGCAGACTTTTTCAGCAGCCTGCTAGACCGCTACCGGTCTGAGGACCGCCGCCGCTGCGCTTCCACATTGAGCAATGTATGCTCCTCGCGATTTTCCATGCTGCAAGAGAGAAAAGCGTCCAATAACGATCTCACTTTCGCTTGCGTTAATAATACAGAAACTTTTCTTTCTTAGAGCAGGTCACGGGAACCCCAATAAACTTATCAACTTACTTGAACTTGAACTGGGAATGCCATCGAAACTAGGCACAGGAAAACAAGCAATACGGCCATGCTGTGCATGATCCAGATTATCACGTACAGCACGATCGGCTCGCACTCAAGCCGCCTAGCAACGCTAGGTTCTATAAGATAAGGATGCCACTGCCCCTGACTTGAGAAGCGACCATTCCGTTTGGCTACCGGGGGTAGCAAAGCATCGAGAAACCGCCACCAGCAAGTTGTCGAGCGGATCTCGGACCAAGTGGAGCGGCAACATGGACAGCTACATTAAATCAAGCAGAGAGTTTGCAGCGCATTGCGCGCATACTCATGCTAACATCCAAACCCTGCGCTCGGGCATGATGCGCTTCGAGGTCGCTGACGGCGACTACGACATGATAGAGGGTAAGCTGAAAAGTTCGATTGCAATTCTCGAAGCCCTGCAGAAGAAAATTGAACGCGACAAGGTAGTGCGCGACCACCTGAAGGCAGCAAATGAGAACAGATAGGGTGGCAGTGACCTGCCCCCCCCGAGCTGGTCCCTCATTGATGACGAGAGCCTGCAGGTTGGATTCAGGTATTCCGGTTCCCCGTCCAGCGCGCTTGCTGCGGTGTCTGATTGGCCAGAGATGAGTGCGGCCTGACCGTGCTGTAGTCGTAGCGCCAGAGCACCAGTTTTCACTGCGCATCGTCCAGACTGTCGAAGATCTCCTCGTTTAACAGCTCATCACGTAGGCTGCCGCTGAAGCTTTCGATGAACGCATTCTGCTGGGGCTTACCCGGATCGATTTAGGGCCACGGCACCTCGTTCCCGTCGGCCCATTTCAGGATGGCCCGACTGGTGAACTCGGTGCCATTGTCGCCGACAATGCAACCAGGCTTGCCATAGACACGGATCAAGGCGTTTAGCTCCCGGGTCACCCGTGCGTTGGACAGACTGCTGTCCGCAACAAGGCACATGCATTCCCGCGTGCGGTCGTCGATCACGGCGAGCATCTGGAACTTACGTGAGGCACCGAAGCTGTCGGATACGAAGTCCAGCGACCAGTGCGCGTTGACGCTGGCATTGGTGTCCTCGTACCGCGCGCCCGTTTCCGACCACGCCGCCGCTTCACGGACAGCTCTTCTTCGTGATAGCTCCTGCAGAGCTTCTTGTGGTTCAACAGGACGCCGATCCGGCGATAGCCGGAGCGACGTCGCTTGCCGGCGATCTCCTGTATCACCTTGCGGATCTCGGCGCAGTTCGGCGTGAACGCCCCCCCGGACTGTCTTCGGATCGACACCAACCAGCTTGCAGGCTCTGCGCTGCGAGATGTCATGATCCCGCATGGCCCTGAGTGTCGCCTCTCGCCACCTGGTCAATGCCGTCAGCTCTTTCCCGGCATGTCTTTCAGGACAACGTTGTCCAGCATGGTGTCCGCCAGCAGGCGCTCCAGCTTGGCATTCTCCTCCCCAAGGGCCTTTAGCCGCGCAGCCTCTGACGTCTCCATCTCGCCATACTTGGCCGTGAGCTAGTAGAACGTAGCCGGGCTCAAGCCGCGCCTGCGGCACACCTCCGCTGTCGGCATCCCGTCGACGCAGTGCGTCGATCCTGCTCGTTGATCATCCCGATATTTGTTCGTCGGGCTTGCGCGGCCCCACTGGGGCCACGGTCCCTCCTCATCCGTGAAACGGCTCTTTCGAATGTGTCTGCTCCTTCGGTGTTGGCGCAGACGCTACATCACGGCGAGGGATCTCGCGGGGGCAGGTCACTGGGCATCGCTCAACCAGAAAAGATCAGGCATCGTCACCGCACTCTTTCAAGCGGTGATTCACGAACCCTCAATAAAAATCAATGGGTCGTGAGCCAAACTTTGAGTCAAGGAGGCCATGATGGGCACGGGCATTTCACCGACGACTTTAAGCGTGATGCTGTCGCGCAGATCACGGAACGGGGTTATCCGGCGAAAGGGACATTGCCGGAGGTAGAAGTGCACTAAGACATTTCCTGTTCCAAGTCGCCTTGGCCGCAGTGTTTCACAACCCCGTTCTGAAGCCAGCCATACAAGCCTTTGGAGTACGCGGCAAACTCCATAAGGTAATCATTGTCGTTATCCTCCGCAGGTCGGTCACAATCGCAACTGCCATCATTCGGTCGGGCATCCCGTGGAAGACCCAGCCTTGGGAGATGACACAGTTGCTAGTTCACGATCTTCAGCGAGCGGAGGCACTTAACAAGGCCCGTCAGAAGCATGCGCGCCATCGCTGCAGCCACGTCCTCCGATCTTACGCGACGCGCCAACTTGGGTCCGATGACCCAATAGAACCGAATGAACAGTCGTCCAGGGCCAAAGCGTTTCAAATGCCGATCCCGGAACTGGCGCAGAGATACCACATCGGGATGAAGGCGATTGCCATATGCAGCAGTAGCGACAAAGCAGGCCGCCTGCTCGGACATTGCAGGATCATCTTCTTCGGGTTCCTCCTCGGCTGGCAGGTCATCATCCACGACCGAAGACGGATCCTCGCCACTCACTTCTTCGGGTTCCCCTGGACCTGAGGGCGGACGAGCGACATCATCACCCGGGACATCGCTATCATTATCCGGCCGATGCTCGACCCATTCGATCCGCCCCATGACCGCGTCGATACAATCGAGATAGTGAAGCGCACCTTCCTCACTCGGCAAAACATTTTGATGCTGCGGGAACTCTTCGGTCAACTGATCAAACCCGAACAGCTCCTCGATTTGCAGATCGGTCAACCCATTCAGATAACTTTCAGTGATATCGAAAATCTCATCTTGGGAGCGAAAGTCGATAACTTGTTCCGGGAAGGTCTCGAGGCGGTCAGCTTGGCCCTCGAATACGACTTGCCCTCCGGTCGGTAAATCAATCACAAGATCTTCACCATCTGCACGGCTGGCGGACAAAAGAGCATCCTCATGCTCGAACGCCCCCCAAAGGCCAACGTAATCGTCGTCGCCAAAACCGCTGATATGCGCGCCTTCCGCAGAGCCGATTAGGATAAGATCGCCACCTTCTCCGAGGCTTATCAGGCCCGTTCCACTACCATCACCCAAGACAATGAGGTCATTTCCGTCTCCGCCAGCCACCTCGTCATCGCCAGCGTCAGCGATGAGAACGCCGCCATCGTTCGACGCCGACAGGGTATCATCTCCAACTCCGCCAACGAGCACGTCTCGCCCTGCTCCTCCGTTCAGAACGTCGTCACCCACATGCCCCCGGACGATGTCGTTCCCAGCAGCGCCTGCAAGGATATCATTGGTCATGCCCGAAAATGGGTCGGTCTGGTTGTGTGCACCTTCCAAGATGAGGTTTGCATCTGGATCGGTGGCTAGGATTACGAGCATCTCATTGGGTGATAAGAGGTGCTCTGACAGGGCTGCTGGCCCAGATATGACATTCATGTCACCGCGAGCATCTGCAATTTCGCCGTCCGGGACCGGTTCGGTAAGCGCCTCGTCGTACCATGTGGAGAAGGGTGAATCAGCGGGAGCGAGCGAATGCACTACATAATGCTGTTCATCACTTAGATCGCTAAGGTCAATCGTAACGTCTGTCAGACCATCGTTATAGATGAACGTGACATCGCTGCTGTCGCCAGAAAAGGAAGTGGTCGCCAGATGCTCTGGCAGCACGTCTGCAAGTGCATCGCTCGGACCGTCCGTTGGATCTAGGCCTATGAGATAGCTCTCAGCAATATCGTAGATCTGCCCCGTAGGTGTAGCGATGGCGAGCACTTCTCCATCAGCGCTTTCCTGCGATGGAAAGCGGCTGTCGTAAAGCTTGTTCGACAACCAATCATACGTGATGCCCCAGTGATCGATCCCGGTCACGCCTGCATCTACAAACTGAGAGAACGAATCGATCCATGAATATGCTTGGCCAACCCCCACGGCTGTGTTTAGGCCAACATTGAATTCGGTCAGGAAGAGCTGAATGTCGTCCGGGACATGCTCATTCTGCAAAAAGACCTTCATCGCATCCATGGCCCAAGCTACCTTCTGCTCACTGGCGTTTGCATCGGGATACGAGTGCTGGATCACTGAACCGACCTTCGCTAGGTTCTCAGGGCTGATCTGATTTAGAATCGCCGCAGATTCTCGTGCTCCAGTGGCATACCAGGTCCCATCCTCTCTCTGTTCCGCGCGCCATTGAGCTCCTGCTTGAACGCCAATCGCAGGCTCTGACCAGCCTTCGTTCTGAGAGCCAAGGCGATCAATCATGGAGTCAAGATAGGGAATCTGATGATTAGCCACTTCGCCGTACTGCGCCGGGGTAAATGCGCCCCAGTTTTTACTTCCCCAATACTCGTTGCCAATCTCCAGATTATTAATCGAGACGGCTGGAAAATCCGATAGGGCAGCTTCAAGTTCGAATACATAACGTTCGAACCCGATCTCATCGAATTCATTAGATACCAGATTATAGAACTGGAACGTGGGAATGACGATTGACACGCTCGCATTATGTTCTGAAGCATACGACAAGAACTCTCTAAGCGAGATGATATCATCCCCTTCGTTCATGCTACTTGCCCCAGCGAATATCTTATCGAGCCCCCCATTTTGCCAAGTTTGATCCTCCGTTGTACCTCCGCCTGGATAGCGGAGATTGTGTACGTTGATTTCCTTCAGCGTAGCGCTGAAAGCATCTTCATTGCCGAGACCATCCCTATTGAAGATGACGTTTGCACCAAAGTGGTTCTGACTTACCGTACCCATGCGGCACCTCTGCGAATTTATATTCCGCAGACTGGCGTAGATTGCATTTCCCTAGTGTTAATTTCGAATAGTTAGAATATAATATTCTATAATTTAAAATTTTCACCATTTGACCTGCCCCCCCCGCGAGATCCCTCGCCGTGATGTAGCGGCTGCGCCAAGACTGAAGGAGCAGACACATTCGAAAGAGCCGTTTCACGGATGAGGAGGGACCGTGGCCCCAGTGGGGCCGTGTATTGACCCACTGAAATTCTGCTCATGCTACAAGGGAGAACGTAGCGATGAGTAAGACGATGGAAGACAGCATCAAACGGTGGACGGTGAAGCGAAAGACGGCGCTCGTTATCGAGATCATCCAAGGCAAGACGACCGTGTCGGAGGCGAGCCGGTCGTACGACCTGACACCCTCGGAGATCGAGGGCTGGGTCGATGATGCCAAGCGCGGTATGGAGAACTCGCTGCGCGCCAACCCGCTCGGCATCCCGAGGCGGACGGTCTATTACAAGCCGGTCAAAGCCGCGCCGAAGGTCGATCTGATAGCCCCATGTTTCGTGGACGCCTTTTTCGCTAACTTTGAGGCAAGGAGGCCATGATGGGCACGGGCAATTTCACTGACGACTTCAAGGGACGGGGAGCCGGTCTTTTTCGACTTTCTGCCGCGGTTGTCCACCATCGTGTTCGGATCGGACGGCGCAAGGAATTTCGACCTTATACGGAAGGAAGAAACGCTCGAAGCAGGACGGACCTACAGAAGCCCTGAAGCAGCATCTCTGGCGATACCGGCAGGGCAGGAGAGCGTCTCGGTCTACCTCAGAAAAGAGGAAGCTCTCTGGCCCCGAAAGGCGAGTGTCTCGCTTGGAACCCCATTGAAGCAACAAGTCGCCGTTTCGCTCTGGGTCGAACAGAAACCGGCCGCCGGGCGAGCGAGGATCCTCATGGAAGCGCCGGACCTGGGCCGGAATTTCGCGGTGGATTGGGATCAGGCGATGGAAGAGGACAGGCCCTGGACCGACATCATCGCAAGCCTGGATACGAAAGTATCCATTCCCAAACGCCTGGTTCTTCCGTGCGGCATGGAGGCATGGCAGGACAGCGACCGCTCGGCGGGCATGCTGACTTTGCTCGAGTCCGAACCTGATCGCAGCCGCACGGATTGGGCAACCCTTCGTCAGAAGCTCTCACAGCGTCCCTTCGGTAAATACTGCATCTCGAGCGATGGCGACGTGCCTGCGGATATCACGGCAGACTCCCTCGAGCGGTTTGAACTGCTGACGAACAAGGCGCTTGAGGTTACCGAAAGGCGTCTGAGGGGCGAAGGCGGCTACGGAACGGAAGACAACGAGGCTCTCAAATTCCTCAGCTGGCAGTTCCGCCGATGCCCCCGCGACGTCGCGAGGTGGCTTATGGACTGTATCGAAGCTTCCGGACGCGACCATCCGTTCGTCAGACATCAGGCAAGTTGGGTGCTCGTATATCAGGGCCTTGGCCGCATCGTCGGAAGCAAAGAGGACGAAGCGAGAGCAATGCGACTGCTTCTGGATTCCTCCATCGAGGATTGGGTCTGGAACCGCCAAAGCGCAGCCATGGCGTTCATGCTGTCTCGGTCCGACAACGCTGCATCTCATCTCGAACGAGAAGACGTGGAGAGGTTGGCCACGAGGACCATTGCGGACTTCCAACGGAATATCGGCGGCCGGTATACGATGTTCAACTACGCGCCTTTCCTACTTGCAGGCTTGATAAGGTGGCGCCTGGTTGATCCGACTGCATTGGTAATCGGGGTCGACCCGCTGGCGGATGACCTGTTGGCCATTATCGAGAGAGCAGAGCAGGACCTGGAGGCCCGTGGTGGGTCCGATATGAACCTGAAAGGGCGGCGGTCGAAGTTTCTGCCCATCCTTCACGATCTCAAATCGGAACTGGCGGGAGAAGGCTCGAATCCTGACCTGTTGCTGGATATCTATGGGGCAAGTGGCGCGTGAGCATTCCATTGGTGTGAACCGGCGTGCAATTTTGACCCTGTAGTGGGGTGATTGGCGTCCAAAAATGACCCCCTTACACTGATGCGGATGATGCCCCCGAGGTCATCGGGGAGCACAGTGTGAGATGTTGGTCGTGACCTGCTACGTGACCTGCTCCCTTTAGAGTCCGCGTTCTTTAGTTCGCTCTGTCCAGGGTTTGGTCCTCTACTGACCGTTGGTGATACTCCCACGGGGTGAGCCCGTCGAGGCTCGTGTGGGGGCGGTGGTTGTAGTCGTCGCGCCACGCCTCGATCAGGTCGTGGGCGTGGCGCAGATTGGCGAACAGGTACTCATTGAGGCATTCGTCACGCAGCCGTCCATTGAAGCTCTCGACGGAGCCATTCTGCATCGGTTTTCCCGGTGCGATGCAGTGCCGTTCGACCCGGCGTTCCTCCTGCCATTTGAGGATGGCGTTCGAGGTCAGCTCCGTGCCGTTGTCACTGACCACCATACATGGATAGCCGTGCACCCGAGCGATGCTGTCGAGCTC